>JBAUWD010000174.1:0-11834 GCA_049583575.1 Nocardioides sp. | reverse complement strand
CGACCAGGGCGCTGCTGGCCGCGGACGTCGCGGCTCCCGAGCTCGTCCCGGTCGACGGCGCGCTGCGGGTGGTCCGGCCGCTCGTCGTACCGGCGGCACTCGACGCCGTCGCGGCTCCGGCCCGGACCGTGGCCTGGTGGGAGGACCGGCTGGCGGCGGTCCGGGCGGTGCGGAGGGCTCGTCCTGAGGAGGTCGCGCAGCGACCGTCACGAACGGATCGTCGCCGGTGAGCACCGCGATGTCGTCCACCGAGCTGGCGCGGGCCGTCGTCGGCCACCTCGTCGAGAGCGGGATCCGCGAGATCGTGCTGGCCCCGGGGTCGCGCAACGCGCCCCTCTCCTTCGCGGCGTACGACGCGGCGGAGGCCGGGCTGGTCCGGCTGCACACCCGCGTCGACGAGCGGTCGGCCGGGTTCCTCGCCCTCGGGCTGACCAAGGTCGGATCGGGCGCGGCCGTGATCTGCACCTCGGGCACGGCGGTGGCCAACCTGCACCCCGCCATGCTCGAGGCGACGCATGCCGGAGTCGCGATGGTGGTCGTCACCGCCGACCGGCCGGCCCGGCTCCGGGGAACGAGCGCCAACCAGACCACCGACCAGGTCGGGATCTTCGGGCCGCTCGTGCGCACCGTCGACGTGACGACAGGGAGCTATCCCGAGCTGCAGACCCGCCTCGGCGGGCCCGGCGCACCCGCCGGCATCGCGATCCATCTCAACGTCTGCTTCGACGAGCCACTGACTCCCGAAGACCGATGGACGCCGCAGCTCACTCCCGGACACTGGTCGACCGGCCCCGCGAGGCACCTGCCCTTGTCGAAGATCCCGCTCGGACCCCGCACGGTCGTCGTCGCGGGCGACGACAGCGGCCCCCCGGCGCGCGTCCTCGCCGAGCGCGCGAGCTGGCCGCTGCTGGCCGAGCCGTCGAGCGGCTCACGGACGGGCACCCATGCCCTCCGCTGCTACCGACTGCTGCTCGACGGCGACCTGGGCCGCGACGTCGAGCGCGCGGTGGTCCTCGGCCACCCCACCCTGTCCCGGCCGGTCTCGCGCCTGCTCGCTCGCGAGGACGTCGAGGTCTGGAGCGGCCCTTCGGGCGGCCGCTGGTCCGGCCGGCCGTTCGCGGTCGACCGCACCTTCGTCAACCTCCACGCCGACGAGAGCGCCGACACCGCGTGGCTCGACCGCTGGCTGGAGGAGGACGCCCGGGTCGGCCGGGCGCTCGACGCCCTGCTCGCCGCGGAGAGCGACCTCACGCCGTACGACGTGGCGGGCGCGGTGGCGCAGGCGCTGCCGCCGGAGGGGCTGCTCGTGGTCGGTGCGTCGAGCCCGATCCGCGACCTCGACCTGATGGTGCCGCGCTACGAGGTCGGAGCCCGGCGCAAGGTGATCGCCAACCGCGGCCTGTCCGGCATCGACGGTGTCGTCTCGACGGCGATCGGGGCCGCCCTCGGCCGCACCTCGAGCCGCAGCCTCGCGCTGGTCGGCGACGTCACCTTCCTCCACGACTCCAACGGGCTGGTCCTCGGCCCGCGCGAGACGGAGCCCGACCTCACCATCGTGGTCGTCAACGACGACGGCGGCTCGATCTTCGCGATGCTCGAGCAGGGCGCGCCGGTGTACGCCGACCGCTACGACGCGCTGTTCGGCACCCCCCACGGCGTCGACCTGGCGAGCCTGTGTGCCGCGACGAGGACGCCGCACCTGCGGGTCGAGTCGCGGGGCGCGCTCGAGCAGGCGCTCGCGAGCCCCAACGGCGGCATCGAGGTGATCGAGGCCGTCTGCCGCCGCGACAACCGGCGCGACCTCGACGAGCGCATCCGCGCCCTGGCCTGATCCGCGCAAGCCGGATCAAGACGCGGGCCGCCGCGAGGCGGCACCATGACGGCATGAGCACCGCCGCGGACACCTTCGCCGACTTCGTCGACGGCCTCGCGGACGCGCTCGACGACCACGAGGCGACCGGCGCGGACTGGGCGGCCCGGCACCACTTCTCGCGGTTCCACTTCGACCGGATGATCAAGTCGGTGGCGGGGGAGCCGCCGCAGGCGCTGCGCCGGCGCATCCTGCTGGAGCGCGCGGCGTACCGCATGATCACCACGAGGGCACCACTCCTCGACATCGCGGTGGAGGCGGGCTACTCCTCGCACGAGGCCTTCACCCGCGCGTTCACCAAGGCGTACGACGCGTCCCCGCGCGCGTGGCGCCGGAAGCCGGGTCACACCCAGATCGGTGACCCCGGAGCCGTGCACTTCGTACCACCCGGCAGCATCCGGCTGCCCTCGAGAGACAAGGTGAGTGGCGTGGAGCTGCTGGAGAAGATGGTCGAGCACCACATCTGGCTGACCGGCGAGATGGTGCGGGTGGCCGGCCGGCTGTCCGACGACCAGCTCGACGAGACGATCGGGCTCGCGGTGGACGACGACGAGCAGACGGTCCGCTCGCTGCTGAGCCGGCTGATCGGGCAGATGGGCATGTGGAACGCCGCGATGGCGACCCGCGACTACGACTGGAGCGTCGAGGACCACGAGTCGCTCGGCTCGATGCGGCAGCGGCTGGGGGTCGAGGGACCCCGCTACCTCGCCCACGTCCGCGAGGTCTGTGCCGACGGGCGCCTGGACGACACCTTCGTCGATGCGCTCTGCGAGCCCGCAGAGGTGTTCACCTACGGCGGGATGATCGCCCATGTGCTGACGTTCGCCGCCCACCGGCGCACGCTCGTGGTGCTCGCCTTCGGGCACCACGGCATCGAGGAGCTCGGCTGGGGGGACCCGATGCGATGGGTGGCCCGGTCCGCCTGAGCCGGCGACCCGACACAATGAGCGCGTGGAGATCGCGTTCCTGCTGGTCGTGCTCGCGGTCACGGTGCTCGCCGGCACGGCGCTCGCGGAGCGGGTCGACTTCCCGGCACCGCTCGGGCTGATCCTCGTCGGCGTCGGTGCGTCGTACCTCCCGTTCGTGCCGACGATCCACCTCACCGCGGACGTCGTACTGCTCGGGTTGCTGCCGCCGCTGCTGTACGCCGCGGCGATCCAGACCTCGCTCTTCGACTTCAACGCCAACCGGCGCTCGATCCTCCTGCTCAGCGTCGGGCTGGTCGTCTTCACGACCGGGGGCGTCGCGCTGCTGGTCCACGCCCTGCTGCCCGGCATCGACTGGTGGGCGGCGATCGCGATCGGTGCGGTCGTCGCGCCGCCCGACGCGGTGGCCGCGACGTCGATCGGGCGCCGGATCGGGCTGCCCCGGCGGATCGTGACCATCCTCGAGGGCGAGTCGCTGTTCAACGACGCCACGGCCCTGGTCGCGCTGCGTACGGCGATCGCGGCCGGCGCCGGCAGCGTCGAGATGTGGCGGGTCGGCACCGACTTCCTGGTCGCGTCGATCGGCGGCGGCCTGATCGGCTTCGCGGTGTTCTACGTCGTCGCCCGGCTGCGACGTCACGTCACCGACCCGATCCTCGACACCGCGATCTCGTTCGTCGTGCCCTACGCGACCTACATCGTGTCCGAGAAGGCGCACTCCTCCGGCGTGGTGAGCGTGGTCGTCGCGGGTCTGCTGCTCGGCCACAAGGCACCTGTCATCCAGACCGCCCAGTCCCGCATCGCGGAGCGCATGAACTGGCGCACGATCGCCTACTTCCTCGAGAACACCGTCTTCATGCTGATCGGGCTGCAGGCCAGCTGGATCATCGACGACGTCGGCCGGAGCCGGGTCTCGGCCGGCCGGATCACCGTCCTGTGCGCGCTGACCCTCGTCGCGGTCATCGTGCTCCGGCTCGTGTGGGTCTTCGTGGCGCGGTACCTGCTCGTCCGGCCCGGGCCGGATCCCGACCTCGGCAAGGCGCCACCGGCGACCTTCACCTTCCTGCTCGGCTGGGCCGGCATGCGCGGAGTGGTGACCCTGGCCGCGGCGTTCGTGATCCCCGCCGACACCCCCGACCGCGAGGTGCTCCTGCTCATCGCGTTCACCGTCGTCGCCGGCACCCTGTTCGTCCAGGGGCTGTCGCTGCCCTGGCTCGCGCGCCGTCTCGACGTGCCCGGTCCCGACCCGTTGGAGGACGCCCTGGCCCGGGCCACCGTGCTGCAGCAGGCGTCCAAGGCCGGCTTCAAGCTGCTCCACGAGCTGGAGGACGACGACCCCCACGACGTGTTCGGAGTGCTCAAGCAGCGCATCGAGCAGCGCAACTTCGCGGCCTGGGAGCAGCTCGGGACCGCGGCCGACCAGGAGTCGCCGAGCGAGCTCTACGCGCGGGTGCGGCTGGCGATGATCCAGGCCGAGCGATCGCGGGTGCTCGAGATCCGGAGGGCCGGGAGCGTCCCGAGCGAGGTGGTGCGAGACGTGCTCTCGCTGCTGGACGTCGAGGAGTCGATGCTCGACGTCAGTGTGCAGAGCCGCGACGAGGTGCGGACGGCGGCGGTGGTGCGTCGTCGTACCGGCGAGACCTGCGACCACCTGCGGTCCACGCCGGCCATCGAGACCGTCCCGGATCCGGCGTGCGGAGACTGCCTGCGCGAGGGCACGACCTGGGTGTCCCTGCGGCAGTGCCTCGCGTGCGGCAACGTCGGCTGCTGCGACTCCTCGCCGCGCCGGCACGCGACCGCGCACTTCCACGAGTCCCAGCACCCGGTGGTGGAGTCCGCGGAGCCGGGTGAGGACTGGCGCTGGTGCTTCGTCCACCATGCGACCGCCTGAGCGAACGGCGCAGCGCGCAAGCCGGCTGTTCCGCGCGTGCGCAGCCGAATACGCTGGCCGCATGCGGATCACGAAGTTCGGGCACTCCTGCATGCGCCTCGAGTACGACGGTCACGTGGTCGTCGTCGACCCCGGCATGTTCACCGACCCGGAGGCGCTCGACGGCGCCGGAGCGGTCGTGATCACCCACGAGCACCCCGACCACTACCTGCCCGACCACCTCGCCCGCACCGACGCTCCGGTCTTCACCATCGAGGCGGTGGCGGCGAAGATCCGCGACGACGCGCCCGACGTGGCCGAGCGGGTCACGGTCGTCCGGCCGGGGGAGTCCTTCGACCCGGGCATCCCGGCGGTGTCGGTGGGAGAGCTGCACGCGGTGATCCACCCCGACCTGCCGCGCTTCTACAACTCGGGCTACGTCTTCACGCTCGGCGACACCACCGTCTACCACCCCGGCGACGCCCTCACGGTGCCCGAGCAGCGGGTCGACGTGCTCTGCGTCCCCGTGTGCGCACCGTGGATGCGTTCCGCCGAGGGCGTCGACTTCGCACGCGCCGTCGGCGCGCCGCGCAACCTGGCGATCCACGACCGCATCTACTCCGAGGCCGGCCTCCGGATCGTCGACGGCCACTTCGGCATGCTGTTGCCGGAGACCTCGTCGTACGTCCGCCTGGCTGACGGCGCCGACCTCGGCTGACCGGTCAGCGGCCGTAGTGCGCCGCGAACACCTCGCTGATGGTGGGCCCGTCGGCAGCGGCCGACACCGAGACGGCGTCCCCGGCCGTCACCTCACCCGGCGTGACGACACGGAGGTAGGCACCCGGCCGCTCGGCGAGCGCGAACCGCTTGACCCATCGGGGCACGGCCATGAAGCCCGCGAACGTCGAGCACGGGATGCGCGGCGCGGTCACCTCGAGCACGACCGTCCCGATCGTCCACCGGTCACCGGCACGCGCGCCGTTCACGTCGATCCCCTCGACCGTGAGGTTCTCCCCGAAGGAGCCCGGTGTGACCGGGTGGGCGTGCTCGTCGGCGAGCTCGGAGCGCCACCACGCGAGATCCTCCGCCGCACAGGCGTAGACGGCCTGGAGCAGGCCGCCGTGGTTCGCGGTGTCGAGGATCGAGTCGCCCGCCAGGCCCAGCGGCCCCACCGACACCGGCCCGTTCACCGGCCGCTTGTCGATGCCGGTCCTGGGCGGCTTGACGTCGCGGTGCCCACCGCGCCGGATCCTCGGGGTCTCGATGACGTGGGCGAGGTTGACCGAGACGACCCGGGACGGGGCCACCCTCAGCCGGCTGCGAGCGAGTCGCGCACGGGCACGAACTTCGCCTGGGCCTCCGCCAGCTCGTCCTCGGGGTCGGACTCGGCGACGATGCCGCACCCGGCGAAGAGCCGCACGGTGTCGCCCGAGAGCCGCGCGGACCGCAGCGCGAGACCCCACTCGCCGTCCCCCGTGGTGTCCATCCAGCCGACCGGCCCGGCGTAGCGACCGCGGTCCATGCCCTCGATCTCGGCGATCAGGCGCACGGCGTCGGTGGTCGGGGTGCCACCGACCGCGGCCGACGGGTGCAGCGAGGAGGCGAGCTGCAGCGACGACACGGTCGACGCGTCGTGCACGACACCGGCGACGTCGGTGGCCAGGTGCATGACGTTGGGCAGGTGCAGCACGAACGGCGCCTCGGGCACGTTCATGGAGGAGCAGTGCGGCTCCAGGGCGTCGGCGACCGAGCGCACGGCGTACTCGTGCTCCTCGAGGTCCTTGCTCGACCGGGCGAGGGTGGCGGCGAGGGCGAGGTCGCGCTCGTCGTCGCCGGTCCGCCGGATGGTGCCCGCCAGCACGCGTGAGGTCACCAGGCCTCGCTCGCGGCGGACGAGCATCTCGGGCGTCGCGCCGTAGAGGCCGTCGACGTGGAAGGTCCAGCACATCGGGTACGTCGCGGCCAGCCGCGCCAGCGGCCAGCGGACGTCGATCGGGGCCGCGGCGGTGGCGACCAGGTCGCGGGCGAGCACGACCTTCTCGAGCGCACCGGCGTTGATCCGGCGTACGGCGTCGGCCACCACCGCCATCCAGGCCTCGCCGTCGAGAGCGCCGTCGGCGAAGGCGACGCCCTCGGGCGCCGCGGGGCTCGACGCCCGACCGGCGTACGACGCGCCGTCGACCAGCGTGAGCCAGGTGCGGCCGGCACGCCGGCCGATCACGACCCGCGGGACGGTCAGCACGGAGTCTCCGGGGTCGTCGGCGAACGCGAACGACCCGAAGCAGACCAGGCCGCTCCCGGGCTCGTTGACCTCGTCGTCCACCACCGCGCGGGCGCAGGTCTCCGTCCACCACTTGTCGGCGTCGGAGAAGCGGGTCAGGCCGCGGGTGCGGATGCGGGCGGCCACACCCCAGCCGACCAGGCCCTCGTCGCGGCGCAGCCAGGTGACGGGCTCGTCGTCGGGCATGAGCTCGAGCAGCGGGTCGTCGACGGTGAGCTCGGTCGTGCGGACCGCCAGGGCACCTGCCCCGAGGGTCGGCGGAGGGCTCGTCACAGTCGGGAAGCGTACCCGGCGGCAGCGGGCGGATCCGCTTCGGCGAGCGGCGTTGTCGCCAACGTCACGAGCTCATGGCACCGGCGCAGCGGGGCGACAGGGGCGAGTCCTACGCTCTGCCCGTGGCCCGTGCAGACCTCGACAAGCAGCCGACCGACGTACGCCGCATGTTCGACGCCGTGGCGCGGCGCTACGACGTCACCAACGACGTGCTGTCCCTCGGCCAGGACCGCCGGTGGCGGCGCGAGGTCATCGATGCGGTCGACCCGCTGCCGGGCGAGCTGGTGCTCGACCTCGCGGCCGGCACCGGTACGTCGAGCCAGCCCTTCGCCGACGCCGGCGCGACCGTCGTACCGTGCGACTTCTCGCTCGGGATGCTCCGCGTGGGCAAGCAGCACCGCCCGCGCCTGCCCTTCACGGCCGGAGACGGCACGCGGCTGCCCTTCGCGGACGCCACCTTCGACGCCGTCACGATCTCGTTCGGGCTGCGCAACATCGTCGACCCCGTCGCCGGCCTCCGCGAGATGCGACGCGTCACGCGACCGGGTGGACGGCTGGTGGTGTGCGAGTTCAGCCACCCCACGTGGGCACCGTTCCGGACGGCGTACGTCGAGTACCTCATGCGAGCGCTGCCTCCCGTGGCCCGCGCCGTCTCGTCGAGCCCCGACGCCTACGTCTACCTCGCCGAGTCGATCCGCGCATGGCCCGACCAGGCCGCGCTCGCCGTGCTCGTCGCCGACGCCGGGTGGCTGCGCCCCCAATGGCGCAACCTCTCGGGCGGCATCGTCGCCCTCCATCGCGCCACCGCCTGAGCGACCTGCACCGGGCCTCCGCCAGGGGCGAAGGACCCGGGGATGCGGGACCAGGGGCTGAGTCCTAGACTGACCCGGCCGGTTCGTGAAGTCGTTCACAAAGTCACAAACTCGTGACGCAGGCCGCGCTCGTGACGGACGCCGCGGGCGGCGCGCAGTGAGCAGGGAAGGAAGAGGCGGGATGCAGCTCTACACGCCAGTCCTCGTGCTGGCACTGATCGCGGCGGGCTTCGCGGTCTTCTCCGTGGTGATGTCGTCGGCCGTCGGTCCCCGGCGGTACAACCGGGCCAAGATCGACTCCTACGAGTGCGGCATCGAGCCGACGCCCCAGCCGGTGGGCGGCGGACGCTTCCCGGTGAAGTACTTCATCACCGCCATGATGTTCATCGTCTTCGACATCGAGATCGTCTTCCTCTACCCCTGGGCCGTGCACTTCGACGCGCTGCGCGGCTTCGGGCTGCTCGAGATGGTGCTGTTCATCGCTACCGTGTTCGTCGCCTACGCCTATGTCTGGCGTCGCGGCGGGCTCGACTGGGATTGAGAGCCTGCTGATGGGTCTGGAAGAGAAGCTCCCCAGCGGTGTCCTGCTGACGACCGTCGAGGGCGTGGCCGGCTACATGCGCAAGGCCAGCTTCTGGCCGGCGACGTTCGGCCTGGCGTGCTGCGCGATCGAGATGATGACGACCGGCGGGCCGAAGTACGACCTGGCCCGGTTCGGGATGGAGGTCTTCCGGGCCAGCCCGCGCCAGGCCGACCTGATGATCGTGGCGGGTCGGGTCAGCCAGAAGATGGCGCCGGTGCTGCGGCAGATCTACGACCAGATGCCCGACCCGAAGTGGGTGCTGGCGATGGGTGTGTGTGCGAGCAGCGGCGGGATGTTCAACAACTACGCGATCGTGCAGGGCGTCGACCACGTCGTTCCCGTCGACATGTACCTCCCGGGGTGCCCGCCGCGCCCCGAGATGCTGATCGACGCCATCCTCAAGCTCCACGACCAGGTGCAGCACACCAAGCTCGGCACCCACCGCCACGCCGAGATCGTCGCCGACGAGAACGCCGCCCTCAGCGCGCTGCCCACCTCGCAGATGAAGGGGCTGCTGCGGTGAGCCCGGACACCGACCAGGACCCCGCCCGGGACCGCAACCTTCCCGCGCAGGCGGGCGAGGCGGTCCCTGAGGAGCCGGGGGACGAGGCGTCTCGAAGGGTCGAGACGATGGGCGTGCGCGAGGGCATGTTCGGCGTGTCCGGCACCGGCGACACCAGCGGGTACGGCGGTCTGGTCAGGCCGACGATCTTCCCCGGCGCGAGCCGGCGCCCCTTAGGCGGCTGGTACGACGAGGTGGCCGACGCGCTCGAGGCGCGCCTGGGACAGAGCGACCTCGACGCCGCCATCGAGCGGGTCGTCGTCGACCGCGGCGAGATCACCTTCCACGTGCGCCGCGAGGACCTCCCCTTCGTCGCCCAGATGCTCCGCGACGACGAGGCCCTGCGCTTCGAGCACTGCTCGGGCGTGAGCGGCGTGCACTACCCCGGTGACCACGGCCGCGAGCTGCACGCCGTCTACCACCTGCTGTCGATGACCCACAACCGCCGGGTCCGGCTCGAGGTCAGCGTCCCCGATGCCGACCCCCACATCCCGAGCATCGTCAGCGTCTACCCCACCAACGACTGGCACGAGCGCGAGACCTACGACATGTTCGGGATCGTGTTCGACGGCCACCCGGCGCTGACCCGGATCCTGATGCCCGACGACTGGCCGGGCCACCCCCAGCGCAAGGACTACCCGCTCGGGGGCATCCCCGTCGAGTACAAGGGCGGCACGATCCCGCCGCCGGACGAGAGGAGGTCGTACAGCTGATGGTCTCGACAAGCTCGACCGACGAGACAAGCTCGACCGACGAGACAAGCTCGACCGACGAGACACGCACGACCGACGAGACACGCTCGACCGACGAGCGCGACATGTACGCCGGCTCCGCCGACACCGCCGAGGGCAAGGTCTTCACCGTCACCGGTCAGGACTGGGACTCCGTCACCCAGGGCCTCGAGGACGTCGAGGAGCGCATCGTCGTCAACATGGGCCCCCAGCACCCGTCCACCCACGGGGTGCTCCGCCTGATCCTCGAGCTCGAGGGCGAGACCGTGACCGAGGCGCGCTGCGGCATCGGCTACCTCCACACCGGCATCGAGAAGAACATGGAGTACCGCTCCTGGGTGCAGGGCGTGACCTTCTGCACCCGGATGGACTACCTCTCGCCGTTCTTCAACGAGATGACCTACGTGCTCGGCGTCGAGCGGCTGCTCGGCATCACCGACGACATCCCCGAGAAGGCCTCGGTGATGCGGGTGCTGCTGATGGAGCTCAACCGGATCTCCTCCCACCTGGTCTGCATCGCGACCGGCGGCATGGAGATCGGCGCCCTGACCGTGATGACCATCGGGTTCCGCGAGCGCGAGCTGGTGCTCGACCTGTTCGAGCTGATCACCGGACTGCGGATGAACCACGCGTTCATCCGACCGGGAGGCGTAGCCCAGGACCTCCCGCCGGGTGCTCTCGACGAGATCCGCAGCTTCGTCGCGCTGATGAAGAAGCGCCTGCCCGAGTACGCCGACCTCTGCAACGCCAACCCGGTCTTCAAGGGCCGCCTGGAGGGCATCGGTCACCTCGACCTGGCCGGCTGCCTGGCGCTCGGCCTCACCGGCCCGGTGCTCCGCTCGACCGGCTACCCGTGGGACCTCCGCAAGACCCAGCCCTACTGCGGCTACGAGACCTACGACTTCGACGTGCAGACCTGGGACACCTGCGACTCCTACGGCCGGTTCCGGGTGCGCCTGGCCGAGATGTGGGAGTCGCTGAGGATCGTCGAGCAGGCCGCCGACCGGCTGGCCCGGCTCGAGGGCGAGCCGGTCATGGTCGCCGACAAGAAGATCGCCTGGCCCAGCCAGCTCGCGATCGGCTCCGACGGCATGGGCAACAGCCTCGACCACATCCGCCACATCATGGGGGAGTCGATGGAGGCCCTGATCCACCACTTCAAGCTGGTCACCGAGGGCTTCCGGGTTCCACCGGGCCAGGTGTACGTCCCGATCGAGTCGCCCCGTGGCGAGCTCGGCGCCCACGTCGTCTCCGACGGCGGCACCCGCCCCTTCCGCGCACACTTCCGCGACCCCTCCTTCACGAACCTCCAGGCCACCAGCGTGATGGCCGAGGGCGGCATGGTCGCCGACGTGATCGTGGCGATCGCGAGCATCGACCCCGTGATGGGAGGGGTCGACCGATGAGCGGGCTCAGCGACACGACGTACGACGAGCTGCGGCAGATCGCCGCGCGCTACCCCCAGCCGCGCTCGGGGCTGCTGCCGATGCTCCACCTCGTCCAGTCGGCGGAGGGCCGGGTGACCTCCGAGGGCATCGAGGCGTGCGCGGAGATCCTCGACATCACCCCCGCCGAGGTGAGCGGGGTCGCGACGTTCTACACGATGTACAAGCGGCGGCCCGTCGGCGACTACCACGTCGGGGTCTGCACCAACACGCTGTGCGCGGTGATGGGCGGCGACGTGATCTTCGAGCGGCTCAAGGAGCACCTCGACGTGGGCAACGACGAGATGACGGCGGACGGCGCCATCACCCTCGAGCACGTCGAGTGCAACGCCGCCTGCGACTACGCCCCCGTGGTGATGGTCAACTGGGAGTTCATGGACAACATGACGCCCCAGTCCGCGACCGACCTGGTCGACGACCTGCGCGAGGGCAAGGAGGTCCGCTCCACGCGCGGACCCCGCATCGTCAGCTGGCGCGAGGC
>JBAUWD010000173.1:0-11964 GCA_049583575.1 Nocardioides sp. | reverse complement strand
CGGTCGAGCCGGGCCCGTCGGTCGAGCCGGGCCCGTCGGTCGAGCCCGTCGAGACCACCGACAGCAGCACCAGCTCGGTCTCGCGAGCGGCGCGGGGGTTGACCAGGCACGAGGCCGAGCGGCCGGCGAACACGTGGTCGAGGCAGGCCTGGTTGCAGGCGATGCAGGTGTTGATCTCGTCGGACCGGCCCGCGGCCGCCTTGGCGACGAACTCGGGGTCGGCGAGCAGCGGCCGGGCCAGGGAGACCAGGTCGGCCTCGCCGGCCGCGAGGATCTCCTCGGCGAGCTCCGGGGTGTTGATCCGGTTCGAGGCGCAGACCGGGACCGACACCGTGGCCTTGAGCCGCGCGGTGGCCGAGCGCCAGGCCCCGCGCGGCACCTGCGTGATGATCGTCGGCACCCGGGACTCGTGCCAGCCGATGCCGGTGTTCAGCGCGGTGGCACCGGCCTCCTCCAGCCCGTGCGCGAGGTCCACCACCTCGTCCCATGTCTGACCTCCCTCGACCAGGTCGAGGAGGGAGATCCGGTAGATGACCGGGAAGCCGTCGCCGACGGCCTCGCGGGTCCGGCGTACCACCTCGATCGGGAAGCGCATGCGCTTGGCGGCCGTGCCGCCCCAGGCGTCCGACCGGTCATTGGTGCGCGCGGCCAGCATCTGGTTGATCAGGTAGCCCTCGGAGCCCATGATCTCGACCGCGTCGTACCCGGCCTTCCGGGCCAGCCGGGCGGCGCGGGCGAAGTGGCTCGCGGTGCGGTCGACGCCCTTCGTGCTCAGCGCCGAGGGCCGGAACGGCGTGATCGGTGACCGGGCGCGTGACGCACTGACGCTGAACGGGTGGTAGCCGTAGCGCCCCGCGTGCAGCACCTGCAGGGCGATGGCACCGCCGGCCGCGTGGACCGCGTCGGTCACCTCGAGGTGCCGCATCGCCTGGAGCCGCGTGGTCATGTCCGACGCGAACGGCTTCAGCCAGCCGCGCCGGTCCGGCGCGAAGCCCCCGGTGACGATCAGCCCGACCCCGCCGCGCGCCCGCTCGGCGACGTACGCCGCGAGCGCGGGGAGGTCGCGGACCCGGTCCTCGAGCCCGGTGTGCATCGAGCCCATGACCACGCGGTTGCGCAGCCGGAGGTCGCCGAGCGTGATCGGGTCGAGCAGGTGGGGGTAGCTCACCCGCGCCATTGAACAGCCGATCCGTCGCCTGCGGTTCGGTCGGGGCGTGTGACCTCGATTGCACCTACATACCCCCCAGGGGTGGCGTCGCCACCTGGCACTGCCTCACCGGCATGGAGCGCGGCAGGGGTCACGCCGTGGTGCACCGGCTCCACGAGGAGCACGCCGGTCACCGCTGACCGGCCGCTACCCGTATTCTCTCCGCCATGCGCACGCCTCGAACGGCTGCCGTCCTGGTTCCGCTCATGCTCCTCGCGCTCGGGTGCGCGCCGCAGGCAAGCTCGACGGCCACCGACACCCAGACCAACTCGAACCAGACCCCGGCCGAGTGTGCCCAGGGCAAGACCCTGAAGTCCGGGGTCCTCACCGTCGGCACGGACTCGCCGGCGTACGACCCGTGGTTCCGCAACAACGACCCGACCAACGGCAAGGGCTACGAGTCCGCCGTCGCGTACGCCGTGGCCCAGCAGCTGGGCTTCGACCCGAGTGCGGTGACGTGGACCAAGGTGCCGTTCAACTCGTCGTACGCACCGGGGCCCAAGCACTTCGACTTCGACATCAACCAGATCTCGATCACGCCGGCCCGGGCGAAGGCGGTCACGTTCTCGACCGGCTACTACACCGCTGCTCAGGCGCTGGTCGCACTCGACGGGTCGGCGGTCTCGAAGGTGACGACGCTGGCCGGGCTGAAGAAGTACAAGCTCGGCGCGCAGACCGGCACGACCTCCCTCACCGCCCTCCGGGACGACGTCCAGCCCGACAGCCAGCCGATCGTCTTCCAGAACACCAACGACGCCAAGCAGGCACTGCTCAACCACCAGGTCGACGCGATCGCGGCGGACCTGCCGACGGCGTTCTACATCACGGCTGCGCAGATCAAGGGCTCGACGATCGTGGGGCAGTTCCAGCAGAGCGGGGGGAAGAAGGAGCAGTTCGGGATGCTCTTCGCCAAGGACAACCCCCTCGCCCAGTGCGTCGACAGTGCCCTCACCAACCTCCGGACGTCGGGCAGGCTGGCCGCGATCGAGAAGAAGTGGCTCTCGAGCACGGTGAACGTGCCCGTCCTGCAGTGAGCCTCGCCGACAGCACCTGGGAGCCGAGCCGCCGGGAGCTCGAGCGGCGCGCCGTACGACGCAGCCGGGCGCGGCGGGACATCCTCGTCGCGTCGGTCGCGATCCTCGTCGTCATCGGCGGGCTCGTCGTCGGCGTCACCTCGTCTCCGGGCTGGCCCCGTGTCCACCAGCTGTTCTTCAACTGGGGCATCGCCAAGGACTCGTTCCCCCAGGTGATCCGCGGCTTCGGGAAGAACGTGGTCGTCTTCCTGGTCGCGGAGCCCTGCATCCTCGTGCTGGGCGCCGGGGTGGCCGTGGTCCGCTGGTCCAGGTCGCCGGCGATGCTGCCGTTCCGGATCCTCGCGGTGGTGTACGCCGACGTGATCCGCGGCATCCCGACCATCCTGCTGGTCTACCTGGCCGGCCTCGGCATCCCGGCACTCGAGCTCTCGGGGGTCACCACCAACACGCTGTGGCTCGGGACGGGGGCCCTCGTGCTCTCCTACGGCGCCTACGTCTCGGAGGTGTTCCGGGCGGGCATCATGTCGATCCACCCGTCGCAGGTCGCCAGCGCCGACACCCTGGGCCTGAGCCGCTGGCAGTCGATGCGCTTCGTGATCCTGCCGCAGGCGACGCGGCGGGTGGCCCCACCGCTGCTGAACGACTTCATCTCGCTGCAGAAGGACACCGCCCTGCTGTCGGTGATCTTCGTGTTCGAGGCGATGTTCTCCGCCCAGGACTACAACGCCTTCAACTTCAACTACACGTCCTTCGTCGTCGCCGCGGTGCTGTTCATCTGCCTGACGATCCCCCTCACCCGCTTCACCGACTGGCTGGGGACCCGGATGATGCGCCGCGAGTACGCCGGAGTGGCTCGATGACGACCGGCCCGGTGACGACCGGACCAGTGACGCCGGGCATGGAGGTGCTGCTGGAGGCCCGCGACGTACGCAAGGCCTACGCCGACAAGGTGGTGCTGGCCGACGTCGACCTCAGCGTCTCGCCGCACGACGTGGTCTGCCTGATCGGGTCGTCCGGCTCCGGCAAGTCGACCCTTCTGCGCTGCCTCGACCTGCTCGAGGACGTCGACGACGGGGTGATCGAGTTCGAGGGGCGCGAGATCTCCGACCCTCGCGTCGACCGGCGGGAGGTCCGCAGCCGGATGGGGATGGTCTTCCAGGCGTACAACCTCTTCCCCCACATGACGGTGCTCGACAACTGCACCCTCGCGCCCCGCCGCGTGCACGGCGTACCGAAGGCGGAGGCGGAGGAGCGGGCCCGCGGTCTGCTCGCCCAGTTCGGCCTGGCCGACCAGGCCGGCAAGCATCCCGACCGGATGTCCGGTGGCCAGCAGCAGCGGGCGGCCCTGGTGCGAGCGCTGTGCACTCAGCCGACGCTGCTGCTGCTCGACGAGATCACCGCCGCGCTCGACCCCGAGCTGGTCGGCGAGGTGCTGACCATCGTCCGCGACCTGGCCGAGCGGGGTACCACGATGATCCTGGCCACCCATGAGATGAGCTTCGCCCGCGACATCGCCACCACGGTCTGCTTCCTGGACCAGGGCCGGATCCTCGAGCAGGGCCCACCGGCGGAGATCCTCAGCAACCCCCACGAGGACCGCACCCGCCAGTTCCTGGCCCGGGTGCTCCCACACTCCTGACGCGAACTGGGGTGACGGTCCTCACCCTCACCGTTTGGTCCCAAACCGCAGAATTTCGGCCCGAAATGTCGCCGTTTGGTCCCAAACCGCAGCTCCGCGAGGCGTTCCGGCATGATCGGCGGCATGCGTCTCGCACTCGGCCAGGGCACCGGTCCGTTGCGCGGAGTGCGGGTCGTGGAGCTCGCGGGGATCGGACCGGGACCGCATGCGTGCATGATCCTGGCCGACCTCGGCGCCGACGTGATCCGGGTCGACCGACCGGGGGGACACCCCCTCACCGGAGGGTCGGGCGACCTGCTCAGCCGCGGCAGGCCGAGCGTCGCCCTCGACCTCAAGCACCCCGCCGGGGTGGCCACGGTCCTCGACCTCGTGGAGCACGCCGACGTGCTGGTCGAGGGTCTACGCCCGGGCACCACCGAGCGACTGGGGCTCGGACCCGAGGCCTGCCGCACCCGCAACCCGCGCCTGGTGTACGGGCGGATGACCGGCTGGGGCCAGGACGGTCCGCTCGCCGCGACCGCGGGTCACGACCTCGGCTACATCGCCATCACCGGCGCCCTGTACGGCATGGGCCAGGACCCGTCCCGGCCGATGTTCCCCAGCAACCTCGTGGGCGACTTCGGGGGCGGTTCGACGTACCTCGTGATCGGCATCCTGGCCGCGCTGCTCGAGGCCCGGGTCTCCGGACAGGGCCAGGTCGTCGACGCCGCGATCGTCGACGGCACAGCCCATCTCAACGCGATGGCGACCGGGATGTACGCCGCGGGGCTGCTGCGCGAGGAGCGCGCCACCAACCTCCTCGATGGTGGTGCGCCCTTCTACGACCTCTACCGGACCTCCGACGGGAAGCACCTCGCGATCGGTGCGCTCGAGCCCGCGTTCTACGACGAGCTGGTGCGGCTGCTCGGCATCGCCGACACCGCGCCCGACCGCGACGACCCGGCCCACCATCCCGCGCTCCGACGCCTGATCTCCGAGGCGGTCGCCGGTCGCACCCAGGCGGAGTGGGCCGATGTCTTCGCGACCTCCGACGCGTGCGTCGCTCCGGTGCTGCCCCTCAGCCAGGCCTTCGACCACCCGCACCTGGCAGCTCGTGGCACCTTCGTGCACCGCGACGGGACGGTCCAGCCCGCCCCGGCACCTCGCTTCTCGCGCACCGCTCCGACCCTGACCACGCCCCCGTCCGCCGCCGGCCAGGACACCCGCGAGGCACTGACCGCCTGGGGTGTCGCCGACGTCGACGGCCTGATCGCGTCGGGCGCGGCGGTGCAGGCGTGAGCCACGAGCACGTCGACGTCCTGATCATCGGCGCCGGGCTCTCCGGGATCGGCGCGGCAGCGCACCTGACCCGCGAGCTGCCGCGCACGTCGTACGTCGTGCTGGAGGCGCGGGCCGCCAGCGGCGGCACCTGGGACCTGTTCCGCTATCCGGGCGTGCGCTCGGACTCCGACATGTACACGATGGGCTATCGCTTCAAGCCCTGGCTCGACGAGAGGTCGCTCGGCTCGGGCGACCGCATCCTCGACTACGTGCGCGAGGCGGCCCGTGAGTACGACGTGGACCGTCATGTCCGGTACGGCCATCGCGTGGTGCGGGCCTCCTGGAGCAGCGACGACGCGCAGTGGACCGTCGAGGCCGACCACGCCGGTGAGACCGTGACGATCACGGCCGGGTTCCTGTGGAGCTGCCGCGGCTACTACGACTACGAGCGCGGCCACGAGCCGGAGCTCCCCGGCGCCGAGCAGTTCCGGGGTGAGATCGTCCACCCACAGCACTGGCCGCCGGACCTCGACTGGAGCGGCCGGCGCGTCGTCGTGGTCGGCAGCGGCGCGACCGCGGTGACGCTCGTCCCGACCCTCGCCGCCGACGCGGCCCACGTCACGATGCTGCAGCGCTCACCGTCGTATGTGATGAGTGTGCCCACCCGTGACCCGCTCGCGAGCCGTCTGCGCCGTCGGCTGCCGGCCCCCGTCGCACACCGGCTCCTCCGGTGGAAGAGCATCCTGACCACGGCCGCCTTCTACCGCCTCTCGCGCAGCCGACCGTCCGTCGTGAAGCAGATGATCCGCAGGCAGAACCTCGCCCTGCTGCCCGAGGGGTACGACGTCGACACCCACTTCACACCGAGCTACGAGCCGTGGGACCAGCGGATGTGCTTCGTTCCGGACGCCGACCTGTTCCAGGCGATACGCCGCGGCCGGGCGGAGGTCGTGACCTCGACCATCGAGCGCCTCGACGCCGACGGGGTCGTGCTGACCGGCGGCCGGCACCTCGACGCCGACCTGATCGTGACCGCGACCGGGCTGAGGCTCTCGCCGTTCGGCGGCATCGAGCTGGTCGTCGACGGCTCGGTGGTCGACCCCTCGCGGGAGATGACCTACCGGGCGCTGATGCTCACGGGGGTGCCCAACTTCGTGTTCACGGTCGGCTACACCAACGCCTCGTGGACCCTGAAGGTGGACCTCGTGGCGGACTTCTGCTGCCGCCTTCTCGCCCACATGTCCGCGCACGGCCACCGACGCGTCGTGCCGGTGCGCGATCCGGGGGTGGGCGAGCAGCCGTTCATGGACTTCACCTCCGGCTACGTGCTCCGCGCGCTCGACCAGCTGCCACGCCAGGGCGACCGCGAGCCCTGGCGGCTCCGGCAGAGCTACCTCCGCGATCGCCGCACGCTGCGCCGCGGAGCGCTGGAGGACGGAGTGCTCCGCTTCACGTGACCGCTCACCCCTGCGGGGGTGCTCGCCGGTGCCGGCCCTGTGCTTGTGTGGACGGGTCATCCGACAACAGACGCGTCGCGAGGAGAGTGAGGCCGTGATGGGGATGGACGACAAGGCCGACAACGAGGCAACCGACCTCAAGGGCAGGCTGAAGGAGTCCGCAGGCAAGGCCACGGGCGACGAGAGCCTCGAGGCCGAGGGCCAGGCGGACCAGGGCGAGGCCAAGGTCAAGAAGGCCGGTGAGCACCTCAAGGACGCCGCCGGGAACCTCAAGGACACGTTCCAGGGCTGAGACCCCGGTCGAGGAACCGGCCGACCGTCAGCGGGCGCGCTTGGCGATGTTCGCCCGGCGCGTCTCGTCCATGCCGGCCTCGTAGGCCTGCACGAGGGAGGAGATGGACAGTGGCTTGAGGCGCTCCACGACCTCCTGGATCCGCTCCGGTGACACCCCCTGCTCCTTGTAGACCGGCCACACCTTGGTGCGGAACAGCTCGTACAGCTCCTCCGCGATCGCGCGTCCGTGGGCGGCGTACACCTCGGCCGCGGCCCGGGCGGCCTCGATGGGGTAGCCGAGGTCGAGCAGGCCCAGCCCCACCCCCAGCTGGGACATCGACACCTGGAACCGGCCTCGGCCGCACTCGCGTACGACGCCCAGGGCCCCGAGCGTCTCCAGCGCCCGGGCGTCCAGCGCGCGGCCGGCGCGGCGCTCCAGCTCGGCCCGACCGAGCTCCTCGTGCGAGTCGGCCATCCAGGGCGCCAGCATCGTCCGGTGGAGGGCGATGTCCTCCGGCGACGCGTCTGCGGGGATGCGGGCGACGTACCGCTCGATCGCCGAGAGCGTGAAGCCGTGGCCCTGCAGCTCCTGCACGAGCTGGAGCCTCGCGACGTGGTCGGCGGTGTAGTACCCGCTGCGACCCTGTCGCACCGGCGGCGGCACCAGGCCCTTGCTGGTGTAGAAGCGGACGTTGCGCACGCTCATGTCGACGCGCTCGGTGAGCTCGTCGAGCGTCAGCAGCGCGGTGGTGGGCGGCGTGACCGGTGACACAGCCCCGTCCTCCTTGACGACCATGACAGTAAGAGTGTCACAATCGGGGGCATGGCTGCAGCACCCACGCAAGCATTCGTCTACGACCACCTCCGTACGCCGCGCGGCAAGGGCAAGGCGGTGGGCGGGCTCCACGAGGTGAAGCCGGTGGACCTCATGGTCGGTCTGCTCGAGGAGGTGCAGGTCCGCAACCCCTCGCTCGACCTGGATCGTGTCGATGACCTCGTGCTCGGCGTCGTCTCGCCGATCGGCGAGCAGGGCGGCGACATCGCCAAGACCGCGGCGCTCGCGGCCGGGTACCCCGAGACGGTGGCCGGCGTCCAGCTCAACCGCTTCTGCGCGTCCGGCCTGGAAGCGGTCAACCAGGCGGCGTCTCGGGTCCGCAGCGGCTTCGAGGACCTGATCCTGGCCGGCGGCGTCGAGTCGATGAGCCGGGTGCCCATGGGCTCCGACGGCGGAGCCTGGGCGATGGACCCGGCCACCGCGCTGACCACCGGCTTCGTCCCGCAGGGGATCGGTGCCGACCTGATCGCCACGCTCGAGGGCTGGGGTCGCGAGGACGTAGACGCCTACGCCGCGGAGTCGCACCACCGCGCCGCCAAGGCCTGGGCCAACGGCTACTTCGCCGAGGCCGTCGTACCCGTCAGGGACGCCAACGGCCTCACCGTGCTGGAGCACGACGAGCTGGTACGCCCCGACACCTCGGTCGAGGGCCTCGCCGCCCTCAAGCCGAGCTTCGCCTCGATCGGGCGCGACGCCGGCTTCGACGACGTCGCGCTGGAGAAGTACCACTGGGTCGAGCGGATCGACCACGTGCACCACGCGGGCAACTCCTCCGGCATCGTCGACGGCGCTGCGCTCGTGGTGGTCGGCACCGAGGAGATCGGGCGACAGCTCGGGCTCACGCCGCGTGCGCGCATCGTGATGACGGCGGTGTCGGGCGCGGACCCCACGATCATGCTGACCGGCCCGGCCCCGGCCGCCCGCAAGGCGCTCGCCAGGGCCGGCCTCACGGCCGACGACATCGACCTGTGGGAGATGAACGAGGCCTTCGCCGCCGTGGCGATGCGCTTCATGAAGGACCTGGGCATCACGCACGAGGTCACGAACGTCAACGGCGGCGCCATCGCGATGGGCCACCCGCTGGGCGCCACCGGCGCGATGCTCCTCGGCACCCTCGTCGACGAGCTCCACCGGCGCGACCTGCGCCGAGGTCTGGCCACGCTCTGCATCGGTGGCGGCATGGGCATCGCCACCATCGTCGAGCTCGTCTGAGCCGTTTGCGACCTCTCGACCGACCATTTCTGCCTTCTCAACGGAAGAGACCATGACCGAGACCATGACCGACGAGACCAGTGCCGTGCGTTACCAGCGAGACGGCGACGGGATCGTCACGCTCACCCTGGACGACCCCACGGCGAGCGCGAACACGATGACCGAGCTCTACCGGGACTCGATGGCCGCGGCGGTCCAGCGGCTGTACGACGAGCTGTCGCAGGACCCGGCCGGCGTCACCGGCGTGGTGGTGGCGAGCGCGAAGAAGACCTTCTTCGCCGGCGCGAACCTCGGCCTGATGATCCAGGCGAAGCCCGAGGACGCACCGGCGTTGTTCGCCAACATCGAGGCGACCAAGGCCGCGCTGCGGCGGCTCGAGAGGTTCCCGCGCCCGGTCGTGGCCGCCATCAACGGCGCTGCCCTCGGCGGCGGCTTCGAGATCTGCCTGGCCTGCCACCACCGGATCGTGGTCGACGACAGCTCCGCGCTGGTCGGGCTGCCCGAGGCCACGCTCGGACTCCTGCCCGGAGGCGGTGGCGTGACGCGCGTCGTACGGATGCTCGGGCTGCAGACCGCGCTGATGGAGGTGCTGCTCCAGGGCACCCGCTTCAAGCCCGTCGAGGCGCTGGCCAAGGGCCTGGTGGACGAGGTCGTGGCCTCGCGGGACGACCTGCTGCCGGCCGCGAAGGCCTGGATCCTCGAGCACCGTGACGACCCGGAGGCCGCCTCGAACCCGTGGGACCGCGAGGGCTACCGGATGCCCGGCGGTACGCCGCAGTCGCCCAGGCTGGCGCCCTTCCTGCCGGCGTTCCCGGCGCTGCTGCGTCAGCAGACCAAGGGCGCCGTCTACCCGGCTCAGCGCGCGATCCTGTCCGCGGCGGTGGAGGGCGCGAGCGTGGACTTCGAGACCGCCAGCCGGATCGAGAGCCGCTACCTGACCACGCTGCTGGCCGGCCAGAACTTCAAGAACATGACGCAGGCGTTCTTCTTCGACCTCCAGGCGATCAACGCCGGGAAGTTCCGCCCGGAGGGCGTCGACGCGTTCCGCGCGACCAAGGTGGCCGTCCTGGGTGCCGGGATGATGGGCGCCGGCATCGCCTACTCCTGTGCGCGCGCCGGGATGCAGGTGGTGCTCAAGGACGTGTCTGCGGAGGCTGCGGCACGGGGCAAGGCCTACAGCGAGAAGCTGAACGCGAAGGCCGTCGAGCGCGGCCGGCTGACCCCGGAGAGGTCCGACGAGATGCTGGCCCGGATCACGCCGACGGCCGACCCGGCCGACCTGGCCGGCTGCGACCTCGTGATCGAGGCGGTCTTCGAGGACCCCGGCCTCAAGCACCAGGTCTTCGCGGAGATCGCCGAGCACGTGAACCCCGACGCGCTGTTGTGCTCGAACACGTCGACGCTGCCGATCACCGAGCTGGCCACGGGCGTCGACCGGCCGGCCGACTTCGTCGGGCTGCACTTCTTCAGCCCGGTCGACAAGATGCCGCTGGTCGAGATCATCCGGGGTGAGAAGACCTCGGACGAGGCGCTGGCCAAGGCGTACGACGTCGTGCTCCAGATCCGCAAGACCCCGATCGTCGTCAACGACAGTCGCGGCTTCTACACCTCGCGCGTCATCGGCACGATGGTCAACGAGGGCCTCGCGATGCTCGCGGAGGGCGTGCCCCCGATGTCGCTCGAGCGCGCGGCCACCCAGGACGGCTACCCGGTGGGGCCGCTGCAGCTGACCGACGAGCTCAACATGGAGCTGATCGCCAAGATCGCCAAGGCGACCAAGGACGCCGCCGAGCGGGACGGCACGCCGTACGACGAGCACCCGGGCGGCGCGGTGGTGGCGCGGATGATCGAGCTGGGCCGGCCCTCGCGCCTCGCTGGTGCCGGCTTCTACGAGTACGTCGACGGCCGACGTCAGGGGATCTGGCCGGGTCTGGCCGAGGAGTTCCCGGTCGCCGCGGAGCAGCCGGAGTTCGCGGACGTCAAGGACCGGCTGCTGTTCATCGAGGCGCTCGAGACCGCGAAGTGCTTCGAGGAGGGCGTCATCGAGTCCTCGGCGGCCGCCAACATCGGGTCGATCATGGGCATCGGCTTCCCCGCCAACACCGGTGGCGCGGCGCAGTTCATGACCGGCTACGAGGCTGCGGACGGGAGGATCGGGCTCCAGGCCTTCCTGGAGCGCGCCGACGAGCTCGCCGACCGGTACGGCGAGAGGTTCCGGCCGACGGCGTACCTGCGCGACCTGGCTGCCCAGGGCGGGCGCTTCCCGGCCTGATCCGGGACTCACGTCCGACGCGAGAACCGGACCCGGCCGTCGGGCAGCTGCGCATGCCGGAACCCGGTGTCGTGGATGCGTCGGTGGTGGAAGTGGCACAGGAGGACGGCATCGGCCAGATCGGTGCGACCCTGACTCGCCCAGGGTCGTCGATGGTGGAGCTCGCACCACGCGAAGGGGCGTTCGCACCCGCTGGCCGCGCACGTGCGATGGGTCAGACCGAGGCCGACCCGCTGATGCTCGGAGAACAGGCGTCGGAGTCGACCGAGGTCGAGAGGCACCGAGGCACCGCCCAGCACCGCGGGCAGGATGCCCGCAGCGCAGGCCATGCGGCGGGCCTCGCCCGAGCTGACGGACTCGGCGGTGTCGAGACCCGCCGCCGCCAGCGACCCCCGGAGCACGTCGTCACGGACGGTGACCACGAGCGTGGCGGCGGTTCGCCGGTGGAGGTGGTCGGTCGGCAGGTGCTCGAGCAGCTCGCAGAACGCGAGCCCGCGTGCGTGGTCCCAGTCGGTGCGCGGCCCGCGGGCCGGCCCTGCCTGGGCCTCGGAGTCACCGAGCCGCCCACGACGTGGCGCGGTGATGGTCTCGACGACCTTGCGCAGGAGGTGCCCCTGCAGCACCGGCACCGTGAAGTGGCCGGTGATCGTGCCGTCGCGGTTGTCGTGCAGCGTCAGCCGCGTGCGGGCTCGGGCGGCCGCCTCCTCGTCGTACAGCAGGGCGTCCTCGTGGGCATCGACGACGGCCGGGTCCGGCTCGGCGGCCGCGAGGGCAC
>JBAUWD010000172.1:0-9622 GCA_049583575.1 Nocardioides sp. | reverse complement strand
GACGTCCTCGCACGCTCCCGGATGGCCCTGCTCACCACCGACGCGACAACCACCGAGAAGGAGGACCTGACACCCGCTGCACTCACTGCCTAAAGTGCAACCACCGGATCACGCGGTGGCCCCTTCATCCACCACGACCGTGGACTCGACCGGAGTCGGTCCCCTTCCGCCTGACCTCCGGCAGCGACTCGGCGTACCGGCCGACCTCGTCGAGGGTCATCCGCCGAGCGTAGGCCGACGGGGCGTCGTACGCGTCAGTCGGGCAGCTCGAGCGTGAGCAGCGTCGCGGGATCTGCCGGAGCCGGCGCGTCGGGGTCGGCCGCGACCGCGCGCTCCAGGCGGCGGAAGCCGATCTCCAGCTCGTCGGGAGTGAAGTGGGCGAACGTCGAGTGGGTGCGGAGCCGGAGCCGCTCGAGCATGTCCGCCCGGGTGCCGGAGGACGGCTCGACCACCCTGCGGAAGCCCGCGACGCGCCAGCCGGCCGACGTGAACGTCTCGATCACCTCGTGCAACGGCTGGAACATCGACGCGTCCACCTCGTACCCGCGCGGGAAGTACTCCAGCCACCATCCCGATGGCGGGATGTGGTCGCTGAAGTTCTCGCGCAGCAGCAGTCGCGCCGAGGGACGAAGCACCCTGGCCAGCTCCCGGGCGGCCCGCGGCTTGTCCTCGACGTGGTGCCAGGCCAAGAACATGAGCGCGTAGTCGGCGCCGGCGGACGGCACCGGCAGCTCCTCGGCCGACCCGGCCAGGTAGCGCACATCCGGATGCTGCGACTCCGCCTGCGCCGTCTCGCGCATCTGGACCGATGGCTCGATCCCGGTCACCGGCCCGAAGGCTCGCGCCAGCGCGGGGGTGTACCGGCCGGTGCCCGATCCGACGTCCAGCCCCGTCAGCGGGCGGCGCTCGGGCAGCAGCTCGCCGAAGGCCACGATCCAGGCCTGCAACTGCTCCGAGGTGAGCGCACGGCCACGCGGATAGTCGTGGAACTGCGCGGCGTCGTAGTCGATCCGGCTCATCCCTGCTCCCGCCCACGGCCGACGGGACCAACGTAGCCCGGGCCTCCGAGCCGCCCTGCACGCACCACACCCGTGACGCAGGATGACGCCGCCCGGCAGAAACCCCCGTCTGTCGGGCGGCGTATCGGATGGCACAGTACGCGCGTGACTCCGGGTTGACCATGGCCCATCGGGGTGGTTCTCGCCGATTTCGATGACGAGACGGCTTGCCGCGCAGGGCTAGCGTCGGTGCTGGGACTCCGGGGCCTACAGCTCGGAGTCGGGCCGGCGACAGACCCCATGCCGTTGCCGGTCTCAGGTCGCCCGCCTCGTCAACCCCCGTTACGGCGAGGCGGGCGGCTTGCCGGGGGAGCGCTGCGACGCGGTCGCCGAGATGCGCGCTCAGGAGCACCCAGGCCGGCGACGCGGCGGCTGCCCCTCTGATCGCACTGGTCCGCCCCACCCGGCGGGTGGATAGTGGGCGCAGCGGAGTCTGGAGGCTGTCATGGACAAGGACCTTGTCGAGCACGTGGTGGAGACGGCGGCCCGCGTGGTCGCCAGTGGCGCGATCTCGACCAACGGGCACGGCAACGTGAGCATCCGGGCCCAGGGGTCGGACGAGATGTACTTCACCGCCGGCCCGTCCCTGCGCGACCATCCGCTCGACGCCGTGGTGCGGGTCGGGCTCGACGGCGTGCTCCGCGAGGGGGACCTGCCGCCGATCCAGCGGGCGGTGGTCGCGATGCACACCGCCATGTACGCCGAGCGGCCCGACGTGGGGTGCGTCCTGCACACCCACTCGCCGTACGCCACCGCCTACGCGGTCGCCCAGCGACCGATCGGCTGCTGGATCGAGGCGCTGGCGATGTTCGGCCTGCCCACCGGGGTCCCGGTGGCGGCGTACGGTCCACGCGGGTCCGAGCAGGCGGTCGCGAACATCCGCGCCAGCATGGTGCCGGACGTCCCGGCGGTGCTCCTCGCCAACCACGGCGTCCTGGTGTTCCACCGCACCCCCGACCTGGCCGTGCTCGTCGGAGGAGTCATCGAGGAGGCCGCGCAGGCCGGCATCAACGCGGGCTCGCTCGGCGGCCCGGTGGACCTGCCCGAGGAGATGCGGTCGGCCGCGCTCCAGCGGGCGATGTCGTACGCCGCGGCCGGCACCGTCCGCGCCTGAGGACCGCGCCACACGGTCTCGTCGGTCAGCCCGCCGGCCGACGGTAGTGGCCGTCGAAGACGGTGCTCCACGTCCGGCCGTCGTCCGCGGAGGCCTGCCAGTGCTGGCGAACGCCGCCCTCCTCCGGCGTCCAGGTGATGCGCTGGCGCTGTGGGTCGCCGTCCGCACCGGGTGCGAGGCCCTCCATCACCATGGCGCCGTCGACCACGCCGCCGTCGAGGAGCAGCACACCACCGGTGGAGTCGACCCAGGTCTGGTGCCAGCATCCGCGCGCCGCGTCGTACGCGTTGAGGCTGTGGCCCTCGAACCCGCCGGCACCGTGCCAGTGCTCGGCCAGGGCACCGGTGCCGAGCAGCGAGGTGATCGAGTTCCGGCCGACCTGCTTGCCCAGCGGGCCGAACACCTCCCACTCACCGATCCAGAAGTCGAAGTCGTGGGCAGGGGTCGCGTCGCTCGGCATGAGACCCGACCCTAGGGACGACCCGGCTCCCGCGCAGGCTGCGGTCCTGACTCGTGACCGCACCGCAACCGGGCCGTGACCACCGGGGATCACGAGGCGGCGAGCTCGTTCGTCACGTCTGCTCCCACGGAGCGGCCGCTCGACCACCAACGCTGCTCCGTCTCCGGATCCGGTGGCGCGGGCGGCGGCGGAGGGTTCGTGGTGACCATGGCCCTTCCCAGCCCCGGTCGCGGCTCAGCGCGAGGGTACGGCGCGAGAGTCGTCCGCCGCCGCTCAGACGTCGAGGGGACGCTCAGTCCGGTGTCGCCGGCCAGAACGTCGCGCGCACGGCGCCGTCATCGGCCCCGTCGACCACTCGGGCCCAGCGCGCCAGGAGCCAACAGCAGACCAGCACCAGGAGCAGGCTGGGGACCGCGTCGGGTCCCAGCTCCACCTCGCTGCCGCCCAGCACGCCGGCGACGACTCCGGCCCACAGCACGCTGAAGAGCGTGATGATCTTGACGAGCGCGACGACGGCGAGCGGCGTCCCGATCCGGCGGCCGCGCACGAGCAGCGCGCCCAGGGCGACGAGGCAGGGCAGCACGACGGAGAGGTCCAGCGCGAAGACCGGGTACGGCGCACCGCCCGGGCCCTCCGGGTCGGGACGCTGGCCGCCGAGCGCGAAGGGCACCAGCGTGGACAGCCAGAGCACGGCGAACAGCACGCCGACGGCGATCAGGAACCAGCCCGTCCCACGCTCCAGGCGGCGACTCGCGGCCCGGGGCCAGGCCGCCGGCTGCAGCCGCACCAGCCCATCGAGGAGCGCCCCGCCCGCGACCGAGACCAGCACGACGTACCCGAGGAAGGCGCGGTTCATCGGCAGTCCCCACATGAAGATCGAGTAGCTGTAGGACACGTAGGCGAAGAGACCGAGCCGCACCAGGTGGGCCCGCGGCCCGGTGCGTACGGCGAGGAGCATCAGCGCCACGGCGACCAGCAGGCTGCACACGTCCTGGGCCTTCGCGCCCATCACGGTCGCGTCCGAGACGCCGCGGTAGGGGTGCGCCGCCGCCAGCCCGTACGACGACGCCGCGACGAGCGCGACCGCGACCGTCCGGGACGGGAGTGCGTCGCGCCGGAGCACACCGCCACGAAGAGGAATGGTCGGTCGGCGGGTGGGTGCTGCGGTGCTCATCCTGTCTCCTCGGGTGGTGCGTCACCTCCATCGTCACCGGCGCCGTGGCAGCCACGTAGGGACCAACGGTGCCGGTCGGTGCCCGAACGACCCTGCCTCGCCGCAGGCGCTCGAGGTGTGCTGGAGAGGGACCGCACGGACCCCATGGCTCGGACCCGATCAGCCCGGGCCGACGAAGGGAGACGTCATGAACGCCAAGCGCACCACCGCTCACGTCGTCGCGGCCGTCGACGGCAGTCTCGGCAGCAGAGGCGCCGTGGCCTACGCGGCCAGGGAGGCCCGCGACCGCGGTCTCCCGCTCGAGCTGGTCACCGTGGTGCCGGCGTACGTGCCGGCCGGCCCGTTCCCGATGTCGCCGGAGGCCACCATGCGGGTGGCTGGCCGCGAGGTCCTGCAGGGAGCCTTCGACGTGGCCACCGCGGACAGCCCCGGGCTGGAGGTCAGCACGACGCTCCTGGCGGGGTCGCGGGTGGACGCGCTGGTGAGGCACACGCGGGATGCGGCACTGCTCGTGGCCGGAGCCCCACCGCACGGCCTGGCCGAGCGCCTCTGGACCGGCTCGATCGTCACCGGGGTCGCCGCACGAGCCTCCTGCCCGTTCGTCATCGTCCCTGCGGCGGGGAGGGACGTACCGCGCTTCGGACGGATCATCGTCGGGCTCAAGTCGACGAACCACGCCGAGCACCTGCTGGGCGCCGCGTTCGCGGTGGCCCGACAGACCCAGTCCGACCTCGTCGTCACGCACGCCTGGCACATGCTGTCGGGGTACGACGACGCGATCGCCGAGCGCACCGTGGACGCCGCGTGGGTGACCGAGCAGACCAGGATGATCGAGGACAACCTGATCGACCTGCGCATGACCTACCCGGACGTCCAGGTCGACGTGGAGCTGGTGCACGCCCAGCCGGCGTACGCCCTCGTCACGCAGTCGACCAATGCTGACCTGCTGCTGATCTCGCGTCCGCCCCACGGCGGCTTCGTGCACTACCTCGGCTCCACCGCACGCGCGGTCATCCGCGACGCGGCCTGCCCGATCGAGGTCGTGCCTCCGCTGAGCGAGACCCTGCATGCCGATCACCAGTACCACGAGGTCGCCCTGCTGCCCTGAGCCGGGAAGGTCCGGTGACCCGCCCGGGCGGGACCTCCGGCCCTGTGGTGCCGCGCGGTCGCCGACGACCGTGGATCACGACAGTGCGAGCGGGAGGAACGCGATGCAGTCAGCGAACGGCCGGGACGTGCCCTCATGTTCCAGGTGAGGTTCCACGGACGAGGTGGCCAAGGGGTGGTGACCGCGGCAGAGCTGCTGTCGCTCGCGGCGTTCGCCCAGGGCAAGCACGCCCAGGCGATCCCGAGCTTCGGCTCCGAGCGCACGGGCGCACCCGTGATCGCCTACTGCCGGATCGACGACCGGCCGATCCGCTCGCACGACCCGGTCACCGCCCCCGAGGCCGTCGTGGTCCAGGACCCGACCATGCTCCACCTGCCCGGCGTGCTGGACGACCTCGCCGAGGACGCCGTCGTGCTCATCAACAGCTCGCGTACGCCGGCCGAGCTCGGGGTGGGTGCGGGGACCGACCGGGCGGTGCTGGCCCGCGTGTTCACGGTCCCGGCGACCGACCTCTCGAGGCAGCGCCTCGGTCGGCCGCTCCCGAACACGGCACTGCTCGGCGCTCTCGCCGGTGTGACCGGAGCGGTCGGTCTCGAGTCTTTGCAGGACGCGATGCGACAGCGGTTCGCGGACGCGGCGGGCGAGCTGAACGCGACGCTGGCGGCCGACGGATACGCACTGACCGCCCACGACTCGGAGGAGGCGCGCCATGCGCAGGCAGGTTGAGGGCTCGCGGGCGGTCGCCGAGACCGTGGCGCGCTGCCGTCCCGACGTGGTGGCGGCGTACCCGATCTCGCCCCAGACGCACATCGTGGAGGCCCTGTCGGACCTGGTCTCGCAAGGT
This sequence comes from Nocardioides sp., assembly GCA_049583575.1. Taxonomy (GTDB): domain Bacteria; phylum Actinomycetota; class Actinomycetes; order Propionibacteriales; family Nocardioidaceae; genus Nocardioides. The sequence goes on along the minus strand of JBAUWD010000172.1, from coordinate 3,864 downwards.
GAGGTCGGCCGCTGCCAGTACCTCATGGTCGAGTCGGAGTTCGGAGCCATGTCGGCCTGCATCGGGGCCTCCGCCGCCGGCGGACGCGCGTACACCGCGACCGCGAGCCAGGGCCTGCTCTTCATGGCCGAGGCGCTGCCCAACGCCTCGGGGCTGCGGCTCCCGATCGTGATGACGGTCGCCAACCGCGCGCTCGGTGCCCCGATCAACATCTGGAACGACCACTCCGACGCGATGTCCCAGCGCGACGCGGGCTGGGTGCAGCTGTGGGCGGCCTCCAACCAGGAGGCGGTCGACCTGCACGTCCAGGCCTTCGCGCTCGCCGAGCGGCTCTCGGTCCCGGTCATGGTGTGCATGGACGGCTTCGTCCTGACCCATGCCATGGAGGAGATCGACATCCCGGAGCAGGACCAGGTGGACGCGCTGGTGCCGCCGTTCCGGCCGACCCAGGTGCTCGACCCGGACGCGCCGATCACGATCGGGGCGATGGTCGGGCCCGAGGCCTTCACGGAGGTGAAGTTCCTGGAGGCGCACCGTCAGCTCCGGGCGGTCGACGCCGTGCAGGACGTCGCCGACCGGTTCCACGAGGTCGTGGGCCGTGACTCCGGTGGGCTGACCTCGTCGTACCGGCTGGAGGACGCCGACGTCGTCGTGGTCGCCCTCGGCTCCGTGCTCGGTACGGCGGCCGACGTCGTCGACGAGCTTCGCGATGAGGGGGTGCGCGCCGGCACGCTCGGGATCACCTGCTTCCGGCCGTGGCCGACCGACGAGGTCCGTGCGGCGCTCCGCGGTGCCTCCCGGGTGATCGTGCTCAACCGCGCCGTGTCCGTCGGGTCGGGAAGCATCCTCGGACAGGACATCCGGCTCGCCCTGGCCGGCGAGCACGCCCGGGTCCACGACGTCGTCGTCGGGCTGGGCGGACGCCCGGTCACCCGGCACGTGCTGCGGCGACTGGTGGAGGACGTGGTCGCCGGAGGCGTGTCCGAGGATGCCCTCACCTTCCCCGATCTCGACATCGCCCTGGTCGCCCGCGAGCTCGCGCGCGAGTCCGGCACGGACCCCGCCGCCCTGCTCGAGGGTGCGGCACTGGGCCGGCTCGAGACCCCACGCTCGACCGAGGAGGCGGCACGATGAGCGAGCTCAAGCTCTACCAGATCGGCACGTTCGCGGCCGGCAACCGACTGCTCGACCGCTCGGAGAGCACCGAGCAGTCGAGCGGTGAGCGGTCCAACTCCATCACCTCCGGGCACCGGGCCTGCCGTGGCTGCGGTGAGGCGCTCGGAGCCCGGGTAGTCCTCGACGCAGCCATGCGCGCGAGCGGCGGACGCATGGTGACGGTGAACGCGACCGGATGCCTCGAGGTGTTCTCGACGCCGTACCCGGAGTCGGCCTGGCGCGTGCCGTGGCTGCACTCGCTGTTCGGCAACGCCGCCGCGGTCGCCTCGGGCGTCACGGCCGCGCTGGCCGCCCAGGGCCGCGACGACATCCGGGTGGTGGCACAGGCCGGCGACGGCGGCACGGTCGACATCGGACTCGGCTGCCTGTCCGGCATGTTCGAGCGCAACGACGACGTGCTCTTCGTCTGCTACGACAACCAGGGCTACATGAACACCGGCGTGCAGCGCTCCGGCGCGACACCGCCCGCCGCGAGCACCGCGAACACCAGGCCCGTCGGCAGCCGCGTCGGCAACGCCTTCGGCACCGGCAAGAGCCTGCCGGTGATCGCGATGGCCCACCAGATCCCCTACGTGGCCACGGCGACGGTCGCGGACCTGCACGATCTCGAGGCCAAGGTCACCACGGCCATGTCCATGCACGGCTCGCGCTACCTGCACGTGCTCGTGCCCTGCCCGCTCGGCTGGGGCACGACGTCCGCGGACACGATCCGGGTCGCCCGGCTGGCCACCGAGTCGGGGTTCTTCCCGGTCTTCGAGGCCCGCGACGGCGCGGTGACCGACGTACGACGCATCCGGCGCCAGGTGCCGGTCGAGGAGTACCTGCGGGTCCAGGGCCGGTTCGCGCACCTGTTCAAGGGACCGGGACGACCCGACGTCGTCGAGCGGCTGCAACGACAGGCCGACCGCTCGATCAGCCACTTCGGCCTGCTGGAGCAGGAGGCGGACCGATGAACCTGCCCTTCGCGGTGACGCTCGGCCCAGGCTCGAGCACGGCCGACCACACAGGCAGCTGGCGCACGGAGCGCGCGACGTACGTCAAGCGCACCGCGCCCTGCGGGAACTCGTGCCCGGCCGGTGAGAGCGTGCGGGACTGGCTCTACCTCGCCGAGTCCGGCGGCGCCGGCTACGAGGCGGCCTGGCGGAAGATCATGGAGGTCAACCCACTGCCCGCGGTGATGGGCCGGGTCTGCTACCACCCGTGCGAGACCGCCTGCAACCGCGGACAGCTGGACGAGGCGGTCGGCATCAACTCGGTCGAGCGCTTCCTGGGCGACGAGGCACTGCGCCAGGGCTGGCGGGTCACCGTGGACCGCCCGGCCACCGGCAAGCACGTGCTCGTGATCGGCTCCGGACCGGCCGGGCTCTCCGCCGCCTACCACCTCGCCCGCGCCGGGCACGAGGTGACGATCAAGGAGGCCTCGGAGCAGGTCGGCGGGATGATGCGCTACGCCATCCCGCGCTACCGCCTGCCGCGCGAGGTGCTGGACGGCGAGATCGACCGGATCCTCGCACTGGGCGTCCACCTCGAGCTCAACGCGGAGGTCGACGACCTCGACCGGCTGCTCGCCGAGGAGTCGTACGACGCGGTGTTCCTCGCCGTGGGAGCCCGGCTGGCACGTCGTACGTACCTGCCGGCCGGCAGTGCCGCCCGGGTCCTCGACGCGCTCGCCCTGCTGCGGGCGGTGGCGGACGAGGAGCCGCCCCTGCTGGGCCGCCGGGTGGCGGTGTACGGCGGCGGCAACACCGCCCTGGACGCCGCCCGGGCCGCCAAGCGGCTCGGTGCCGAGGACGCGGTCGTGGTCTACCGCCGTACCCGGGAGCGGATGCCCGCCCACGAGCAGGAGATGCAGGAGGCGGAGGACGAGGGGATCCGGTTCCGCTGGCTGTCGACCATCGACGAGGTCGACTCCGAAGGGATCACCATCGAGACGATGGAGCTCGACGAGACCGGCTTCCCACAGCCGACCGGCCGCACCGAGCGGCTCGCCGCCGACTCGGTCGTGCTGGCGCTCGGCCAGGACACCGACCTGTCCCTCCTCGGCGAGGAGACCCATCTCGACGTACATGACGGCGTCGTCGTCACCGAACCGGGCTCCATGGCGACGAACCGGGCCGGCGTGTTCGCAGGCGGCGACGTGTCACCGGGCGACCGCTCGGTGACCGTCGCCGTCGGGCACGGCCGGCTGGCCGCGGCGGGCATCGACGCCTGGCTCGCCGGTACGACGGTCGAGCCACCGCCGCCGGTCGACCTGGCGCCGTTCGAGGCGCTGAACACCTGGTACTTCGAGGACGCGCCACGCCAGCACCGTCCGCGGCTGGAGATGGCCCGCCGCCGGTCGACCTTCGAGGAGGTCGTCCAGGACCTCGACGGCGCGACCGCGCTGTACGAGGCCCGGCGGTGCCTGTCCTGCGGCGGCTGCATCTCGTGCGACAACTGCTACGCCTTCTGCCCCGACAACGCCGTGATCAAGCTGGGTCCGGAGGGGGAGTACGCCGTCGACCTGGACTTCTGCAAGGGCTGCGGCCTGTGCGTCGAGGAGTGCCCGACCGGCTCGATGCTGATGGTGCCCGAAGAGGTGTGAGTCCCGGCGGCCCTGCGCGGTGCGGCCCTACACTCCGTCCCGTGGTGCGCGATGAGTGAGCCGGCCCGGCGCCGCGGTGGCGCCCGCCGTCGACTCCCCACCCG
>JBAUWD010000171.1:0-6711 GCA_049583575.1 Nocardioides sp. | reverse complement strand
GCCGTGGACCGAGTCGAGCGTCTTCTCTACAACCTCGACGGAGAACAGTGTCGCGTCCGGGCCGACGAAGTTTTGGTATCCATCTAGGTCTAGGACGAAGAACGGCAGGTCGGCGTCGAATGGCCTCCGCACCAGGGTCGCGGGCGAAACGACCGCTCCCTTCGGGCGTGCCGCAAACCGGAAATTCAGCCCCTTCCTGTCACCGAGGCTGTACAAAATGGTTCCCTCAGTTTGGGGGACCGCAGCGTCCGCGGGTCCGATGAGCAGATGATCAACGAGGCGTGCGTCGATCCAGGTCCTCCACTCCCGAGCATCGGCGACGGCATCAGTTGGCACCCGGATCTCATCGATGTAGCGGAGACCAACTCGTCGCAGCGCTGGTGTCACTCCAGCATCCACGAGGGCACGACAGCACGTGACCACCCGCTGACGGAAATCGGAGAACTCGGTGTAAGCCGTGGTTTCGAACGACATGCGGTCAGGCGTCAGGGTCATAGCCGAGGTGCTCTTGAGATCCTTCATGATCCGGCCCTGACTGACCTTCACTCGCGGCACACCACCCGCACGCACCGCAACGTTGAGATCGGTCTGCTGTTGGCCTTGAACCGGCAGCGTTGACTCCAGTGCCATCGAGATCGCATCGATCGTCGACTGCTGGCGGAGCCTCGGGGAGTCGTTGAATCGGACCTCCGCCGCGACCAGAGCCAGCGGTGAGGATGGGAAGACTTCTCGGTTGGCGTAGTCCATGGCGCAGTCACCGTATCGCGTGGGGAACTGGCAATGGTACCGAAACTCGTACCAAAACGCACACCGGGACTCCGGGGAGGGCTGCACTCATCTGGCTTCCCGATCGAAGGCCGGCCGGCCAGCCCAGCCTCATGTGCTAAGCCATGTGCTACCGACCCTGTAGGTCGGTGTATCCCAAGGATGTCGTTTGCTGTTCGGATGCGCACTCTACGCTCAGTTTGAGCGCGAATCGGGGGCTCGGGGTGTGAGGGCGTCGAGCCAACCTTGGCAGTTCAACTCCCCCCTCGCGCACCACGATCCGCGACCGGGCGTGCCGATCGGTGCATCGAGGCTCAGCGGAGACCTCGCAGGATCAAGTCGAGACTCTCCAGGAGACGCTCCTTCAGCGAGAAGGGCTCGGGGTCCTGGGACGCCCACCTGAGGACGACGGTGAAGTAGCCGGCCGTGAGGAGCTGGCCGACATGGTCCGCGTCGACGTCAGCGCGGAACTCGCCAGAAGACTGTCCACGCTTGACGGCGAGGGCCAGGTCGACGTCCAACGTGGGTGACCGCAGAGCATCGCCCAGCCGCAGCGCCGGTTCCATCAGGGCGCGCGTCTGGTTCCTTGTTCTCTCGTTGAGCAGCGCGAACTCGGTCAGATAGGCGGCCAGCTCCTCGGCCGCGGTTCCGAGATCCTGCGGGTGCGCCTGTAGGCGCTCCCGGACCAGGGCACGTCGCCGTGCGCCCCACTCCTCCAGGAAGGCCATCTTCTGGGGAAAGTGGTTGAACACCGTCGCTCTCGCAACGTCCGCACGCTCGGCGATCTGGTCCACCGTCGTGGCGTCGAACCCGCTCTCGAGGAAGAGCGAGAGCGCGGACTCATAGAGCCGATCACGACTGAGCTGGACCTTCCGTGCCCGTCGCCCGACCGGTGCAGGCGCGCTCAGGGCAACCACCTCGTTTCCGTGTCGACCACGTCTCGCGACAGCGATCCAAGCAGACATCGGCGCCACCTCTTGACGCCGGATGTGGCCGTGGGTACTTTCGTTGGACTCAAGTCCAAGACTGAGTCACAGTCTAACAAACCCTGTCGGGAGGCGATATGCATCCCCACCGAGCGGCGCACCGCGAGCAGATTGCAGACGGCTGCTTCGCGTGGGTTCAACCCGATGGCGGCTGGGGCCTGAGCAATGCAGGGCTCGTCGTCGGGACCGAGTCCTCGCTTCTCGTCGACACACTGTTCGACCTGTCCTCGACAGGGCGGATGCTCGAGGACTTTCGTCCGCTGCTGGCCGAGGCGCCCATCCAGGTGGTCGTGAACACTCATGCGAACGGAGACCACTGGTTCGGCAACCAACTGCTGCCCGAGGCCGAGATCATCGCCTCCGCCGCCGCGGCCCAGGAGATGCGGCGTGTGGGTCCCGCGCAACTCCGCCAGCTCCTGACCTCGACTGCGCCGACGGGCCCCTTCGTTCGCGACATCTTCGGCGGCTTCGACTTCGACGCAGTCGACCCGTGCTACCCAACGCGCACTTTCACCGGCAACATCGCACTCGAGGTGGGCGGAGTCGACGTTCACCTGATAGAGGTGGGACCCGCACACACCGACGGCGACGTCATCGTCTACGTGCCCTCCGCCCGGACAGTCTTCACCGGCGACATCGTCTTCAACGAGGGCACTCCCATCATGTGGGCCGGTCCGGTCAGCGGCTGGCTGGCCGCACTCGAGACAGTTGCCAGGCTCGACATCGACACCGTCGTCCCCGGCCACGGCCCTGTCGCCGGGCCGCAGTGCCTCGAACCGGCCCGCCGCTACCTCGAGCGTGTCCACGCGGTGGCCACCGCCGGCTACCACGCCGGCAGGACGGCGATCAGCGCAGCACGCGAGATCGCTGACGGCGAGCCGGCCTTGTTCCGCCATCCGCCCGAGTCCGAGCGGCTCATCGCCAATGTGCACGCCATCTACGGCGAGCTCGACCCCGACTACCAGGTGCCGAGCCCGCCGCAGCTCTTCGGCTGCATGGCCGAACTACTGGAGACATGTCATGGACGAGACAGCGACCCTGCGTGAACAAGACACCCCGATGCGCCCCGAGTCCTTGAACACCGCTGGCCACCCTGCCACGACTCTCGAGGTTCACTGAGGTGCGTCTGGCCCGATGGACTGAGATCAGCAGGGCAGACTCGCCCGCCTGGTGTGACGGCACGACGGGAGTCGTCGCCGACGACCGTGTGTACCGGTTCCGCGAGGGGGCCGACCTCGACCATCTGCTTCGCGACGAGGGTGGAGTGCTGGAGGATGCAGTCGCACAGGCGCGTCTCGGCCCGGGCACGCCGCTCGCCAGTGTCCGGCTGCTGCCACCCATCGTTCCCCGCAGCGTCCGAGACTTCATCACCTTCCATCAGCATCTCGAAGGAGTGACACGGCGCTTCGGCCACGAGGTTCCCGATGCCTGGTACGACGCGCCCGCGTTCTACTTCACCAATCCGCATTCCATGATCGGTGCCCACGATGCGGTGCCCGTGCCGCCGGGATGCCACGTGTTCGACTTCGAACTGGAAGTTGCTGTCGTGATCGGACGAGACGGATACGACCTCACGCCCGAGCAGGCTCGTGACCACATCGCCGGCTACACGAACTTCAACGACTGGTCGGCTCGAGACCTGCAGGCTCGCGAGATGACCATCCAGCTCGGGCCCGCCAAGGGGAAGGACGCAGCCTGCACGCTCGGGCCATGGATCGTGACCCCTGATGAGCTCGAACACGTCCGCGACGACGAGGGCTTCCTGTCGCTCGACATGGAGGTGCAGGTCAATGGCGAGGTGATCGGCCGCGACAGCACCGGTCGTATGTCGTGGACGTTCGAGGAGATGATCGCCTACGCGAGCCGAGGCGCGTGGGTTCGGGCCGGCGACGTGCTCGGCTCGGGAACGTGCGGCAGCGGTTGCCTCGCTGAGCTCTGGGGCAGATCGGGGACGATGGAGCCGCCGCCGCTGAGACCGGGCGACCGCGTGACGATGACGGTGGAGGGGCTCGGCACGATCGAGAATCTGGTCACGACCAGCGCGCCAGGGGTCCCCCTTGCCCGGGCGCGGGTTCGAACCTGAGCCGGAACGACGCCCAGCCGTTTGCGCCTTCCGGCACGTGCGTCTGCGCCCTCTCGCCCGCCGTTCGCGCCCTCTCAACGGGTCGAGGCGGTGCCCGAAATGTGAGGCGCCCCCGCTCGTGGTACGAGCGGGGGCAGTGGCGCCGCGCCCATCGTCCCCCCGGTCGCTGGGCTGACCCCCGCCAGTCTGCGTCCCCCCGGTCGTGGACTGGCCCGTCGCTGCGGTCCCATGAACCGCGCTACGTGACTATGGAACGACGGATTCGGCCGTGGGTGACGGCATTTGGCGAAAGTTTGTCTCAAATGTCCCTTCGGGGGCGCCGAAGTAGTCATTCTGTGGGCATTTTGCCGACGAAATCCGCGTGGCGGGCCCGGTTCACCGCTCCACGAGGCGTACGGCGCCGGCCCGGCGCGGGTCGCCCGCGGCCACGAGTCCGCCGTCGGCGTCGACCAGGGTGGCGCCGACTCCACCGAAGTACATCGACAGCTCCGACTCCCGGCGCACCACCTCGTCGGGCCGGCCGGCGCGATGGACGTGCACGCGCGGATGGTCGACCGCCTCCTGAAGGGTGAGCCCGCTCAGGAAGCCGGCGAGCACCTGCACGATCGCGGTGGTGATGCGGTCGGCGCCGGGGGAACCGATCGCCAGCGTCGACCCGTCGTCGTGGCGGGCCACGGTGGGGGTCATGTTGGACAGCAGCCGCGTGCCGGGCGCCGCGGCGTACAGGCCGGCCGGGTGGAGCTCCTGCTCGCCGAGGCAGTTGTTGAGCCAGATCCCGGTGCCTCGTGCGATCATCCCCGACCCGTAGCCCGACGAGAAGGTCACCGCACAGGCCTCACCGGAGCGGTCGGTCGCGGAGACGTGGGCCGTGGAGCCCGCCTCGAGGACCGCCAGGTGGTCGCGGTCGACCCGCTCGAGGAACGCGCGGGCCGCCGCCACCAGGTCGGTCGCGTGGTCGAGGGCGTCGAGGCGGTGGCCGAGGACGGCGCGCTGCACGCGCACGAGGAGCTCGACGTCGGCCGGATCCCACGCCTGGTCGCCGTCGAGCAGCAGCCGCAGCATCGCCGCCACGCACACCCCGCCGACGGACGGTGGCGGGGTGGTGGCCAGCGACCAGCCCGCGGCCCGGGTCACCAGCGCGGGTCGCACGACGGCCCGGTAGGCGGTCAGGTCCTCACGACTCAGCAGCCCGCCCCGGTCGAGGACGTCGCGGCTGATCCGGTCGGCGAGCTCGCCGTCGTAGAGGACTCCCGGTCCCTCGTCGGCGATCAGCCGCAGCGAGTCCGCCAGGTCGGGGACGACGACGTCCCCCGTCGTCACCTCGCCGCCCGGCCCGTGCAGGGCGGACCGGCTCGCGGCGTCCCAGCCGAAGACGTCGTCGTGCACGAAGTCGAGGTAGTAGCGCGACGCCGAGGTCAGCGGGAAGCCCGCTCGCGCCACCTCGATCGCGGGCGCGACGATCTCGCGCCAGGGCAGGCGCCCGTCGCGCGCATGGGCCTCACCGAACGCGGCCAGGGAGCCGTGGACAGCGACCGATCCGGGCCCGATCGTCAGGTCGACGCCGCCGCCGTACCCGGTGGACACGTCCCAGGTCGACGCGGACGGCTCGATCGTGGCCAGGCCGCGGCCGGGCATGTCCATCCAGCCGTCGACGGTGTACGCCGGACCACGGCCCGCGGGCTGCACGGTCACGAAGCCACCGGAGCTGACGGACACGATGCCGATCTCGTTGACCATCGCGACCAGTGCGGCGGCCAGAGCCGCGTCGACCGCGTTGCCTCCCTGGCGCGCCACCGCCTCGGCGGCGTCCGCGGCGGCGTCGTTGGGCGCGGCGACGGCGAGTGCGGACATGGTCGAACGCTACTCACGACACGGGTACGTCGTACCCGTCGAGGCGGCCGGACCCGTGACCGGAGCCGCGCCCCACCCGCCATACTGACCGCCATGGGTGACGTGGCGGTGACCACATGAGGAGGTGGGGACGCTTCGGCCTCATCGCGTTCGTGCTGGTGGTGGTCAACCTGCCGTACGCCGTCCACGTCTGGCAGCTCCATCGCGCGGAGACCGACGGCCTCCGTGTGACGGCTCCGGTGCTCCGGGTCACCCCCTCCGGCGGCGACGCGCTCCTCGACTTCCGGATGCCGGCCAGCGTCGACGCGAAGCAGACGGTGCACGAGGTCAAGGTCGACGCGGCCACCGGCGCGTCGGCCGCGCGCACCCACCGCATCGGCGTACAGGTGCTCGGGGGCCACCCTGCCGTCTTCCACGTCGACGGCCAGATCCGCAGCCGGACCAGCGCGATCGTCATCGTCGTCGCCGACCTGCTGATCGTGGCCATGGTGCTGCTCCGGTGGCGGCTCGGCGGCCGGCTCCGCCGTCCGCCGCTGGAGGCTGTCGCGCTCGCCGACGTCGAGAGCGGCGAGGAGGGCTCGCTGCTCGACAAGCAGGCCGACGGCAGCTACGTCATCAACGGCGAGATCGCCGCGGCCGGCCCCGAGTCGATGGTGCTGACCCTGCGCGATCGCGACGTCACCGTCCACCTCCGCGGCCACCACAACCCCGTCGCCGTCGGGGAGTCCGCTCAGGTCCGCGCCCACCTGGTCGGCTGATGCTCCAGAAGGTCATCGACACCCTCCTCGGCGTACCTCCCTGGCTGGCGCTCCTCATCATCGCCGGCCTGGTCTTCGGGGAGGCCGCGCTCTTCCTCGGGTTCGTGCTGCCCGGCGAGACCGCCGTGGTGTACGGCGGCGTCCTGGCCGAGGCCGGCAAGGTCTCGGTGATCGTGGTGCTCGCGGTCGTGATCGGGTCCGCGATCGTCGGCGACAGCTGCGGTTTCGAGGTGGGTCGCCGGCTCGGGCCGCGGCTGGTGCGTGCCCC
>JBAUWD010000170.1:0-3829 GCA_049583575.1 Nocardioides sp. | reverse complement strand
TCGTGCGCCGGCGCGGTGGCGAGCGCCATCGGCGGCGCCGGCAGCCTGCGGGCCCGCACCAGGTCTCGGACGGCGTCGTCGCCCAGCAGGCAGACCAGGACGGCGTTCCGCACCCGGGGGTCGGTGAGGTCGTAGCCGCGCAGGTGCGCGATGCCCGCGATCATCCGGCACTGCACCAGGGCCAGCCCGGTGATGTTCGTCGGGACGGTGACCGCCATCGTGGCGAGGCCGCCCAGGTTGGTCACGAACCCCTGAGCTCCGGCGTAGCGGACGTGGTTCTCGATCACCTCGTGGATCGCGCGCTCGACGTCGCCCCGCTGCTCGCGCAGCTGGCTGTCCGCCGCCGAGGCGGCCGGCGGCAGCGGGCCCACGCCGTGGATGGCGCGGTGCAGCGCCTGGCGGACGAACGCAGCGGTCAGGCCGGGTGCCAGCTCCGTCAGACGGGCGGGCAGCCGACCCGCTCCCGTGGTGGCCATGCGTCGATCCTACGTTCGACCCGGAGGTGACTAGCGTGGGCGAGGTGCCGGTCCATCCACCTCCGAGCATCTGGCAGTTCCCGCCCCCCTCGCGTTTCGCGCCGGACGACGACCTGGTGGCCACGGGTGCCGACCTCGAGCCGGGCACGCTGCTGATGGCCTACCGGCAGGGGCTGTTCCCGATGCCGATCGGCGGCCGGAGCGCGCCGATGGCGTGGTTCAGTCCCATCCGGCGCGGAGTGATGCGGCCCGCCGACCTGAAGGTGTCCCGGTCGCTGCGCCGGTCCGCGCGCGGCTTCGAGATCCGGGTCGACACCGCGTGCGCGGAGGTCATCGACGCGTGCTCCGACCCGGAGCGGCCGTCGGGCTGGATCGACGGCCGGATCCGGACGGCGTACCTCCGGCTGCACGAGCTCGGCTGGGTCCACTCCGTGGAGTGCTGGCGCGACGGGCGCCTGGTCGGCGGTCTGTACGGCGTGGCGATCGGGGGGCTGTTCGCCGGGGAGTCGATGTTCCACCACGAGACCGACGCCTCGAAGGTGGCTCTGCTCGCGCTCACCCGGCTGCTCGACGACGGGCACGACCGGCTCATCGACACGCAGTGGCGGACCCCCCACCTGGCCTCCCTCGGGGTCGGCGAGGTGGGGCGACACGACTACCTGCGGCTGCTCGACGACGTGCTGCAGGCACCGCACGCGGACTTCTCCCGGCCCCTCCGCGATGTGCACGGGGCGACGGGAGCAGGCGGAGTGTCGCCCGACAAGCACATCGACCGCTGAGGGGACGTCATGGACGTGAGGAGGACGCTGGCCGCGGCCGGCCTGCTGACCCTGATGGGTGGCGTCGCCGGGTGCGGTGGCTCGTCCGCTGGGCCCGCCGGCTCGCTGCCGAGCAGCCCGTCGAGCTGACCGCTACACCACCTGGGGCGGCCGGCCGCTCGCGGTGACCAGCGACCGGCCCGCCGCCTGCCACGCCATCAGCCCGCCCTCGAGGTTGACCGCGTCGAGCCCCTGGTCCACGAGGTACGCCGTGGCGTGCGCCGACCGGTGCCCGGTGCGGCAGACCACCAGCACCTGCCCGGAGCCGACCTCGGCGAAGCGCTCGCCGAGGGTCATCAGCGGCACGTGGAGCGAGTCCTCGACGTGTCCGGCGTCCCACTCGTCCTGCTCTCGGACGTCGAGCACGAGCAGGCCGTCCGGCAGCGGGTCGGGTACGCCGGCGACGGTCGCGGTGGGGAGCTGTCGTCCTGAGCCGGTCGAGCGGTCCATGTGCCTACTTCAGCAGACGCGACATCCGCCGGTCGGCGAGGGGCTTGCCGCCGGTCTGGCAGGTCGGGCAGTACTGCAGGCTGGAGTCGGCGAAGCTGACCTCGCGGACCGTGTCCCCGCAGACCGGGCACTTCTCTCCGGCTCGGCCGTGCACCGCGAGGTGCGACTTCTTCTCGCCCTTCAGCTCGCTGGCGGCCAGGCCGCGCGAGCGCTCGACGGCATCGCCCAGCTCGTCCTTGATGCCGGCGAAGAGCCGGTCGAACTCCTCGGCGTCGAGGCTGTTCGCGGGCTTGAACGGCGACATCCTGGCCGCATGGAGGATCTCGTCGCTGTAGGCGTTGCCGATGCCGGCGATGGTGCCCTGGTGGCGCAGCACGCCCTTGATCTGGCTGCGTCCGGCCTCGTCGAGGATGCGGTGCAGCACCTCGGGCGTGAACGTCTCGTCGAGCGGGTCGGGACCGAGGCTGGCGATGCCGGGCACGTCGTGGGGTGACCGGACGACGTACATCGCCAGGCTCTTCTTCGTCCCGGCCTCGGTGACGTCGAGCCCGCTGTCGTCGTCGAGCAGGACCCGCACGGCCAGTGGCGACTTGTTGCTCGGCCTGGGCGGCGTGGCCGGGAGCTCGTCGCGCCAGCGGATCCAGCCGGCTCGGGCGAGGTGGAAGACCAAGTGCAGGCCGCTCGCCTCGATGTCGAGGAACTTGCCGTGCCGCGTCACGTCGTCGACCAGCGTGCCCTCGAGCGCTGGCACCGGAGGGTCGAAGGTCTTCAGGGCGCTGAACGCGACGACGTGCACCCGGCCGATCGCGTGACCGTCGAGCCGGCCCTTGAGGTCGAGGGCCAGCGCCTCCACCTCGGGCAGCTCCGGCATGGGTCGATTATCCCCGAAGCGGCGAAGGGGTGGTGCAGCCACCGGCGCGGAGGGAGAATCGGTCATGGCCATCGCTCGTCCGTTGCCGGCGACGGGAGACATCTTCCTCGACGCCCGCGGCGGCGACCGCGCCATGCGGGTGTCCTGGCACCACGAGTCCGGGCTCGTCGTCCTGTCGCTGTGGCGCGACAACGTGTGTACGGGTTCGTTCCGGCTCGCGGTCGACGACGTACCGGAGCTGATCTCGCTGCTGCGCTCCGGGCTCGACACGGCGTACGACGTCACACTGCAGCGCCGTCACGCCTGAGTGAGGACGCACCGACCCGTCGTCAGCCGGTGCGGAGCGGCCGCAGCGAACACCGCCGCGAGCCTGCTCGCAAGGTGACCTCAGCGGCTAGCGTGTCCGAGGTGTCCGCGCTGCTGACGGTCGAGGCGATCGACGGGGACCCACTCGACTTCGTCCGCGGGCACGCCACGTTGCTTGCCGAGTTCGGCCACCTGACCCAGGACTCTGGCAACGTCTCCTGGCTGGTCGACGACGGGGATCGACGGCTGTTCGTGAAGACGGCGGGCAGCCCGGCGCTGCCGATCGGCGCGCGGGAGCCCTACCTCGACCACGCGGCACGGGTCGCCCTGCTCCGCAACGCGGTCGAGCTCGCCGGCTCGTGCGACCATCCCGCTCTGGCTCGGCTGCTCCACGTGATCGAGTCACCCGTAGGACCTGTCCTGGTCTACGAGGCGGCACCGGGGGAGCTGGTCCACGCGCGTCCCGACGAGCGCGACGACCCGGCGTCGGCGTACCAGCGCTTCGCGCACCTGCCCGCGGACCGGTTGTTCATGGTCTTCGACGAGCTGATCGACCTGCATGCTGCGCTCGCGGCGGCCGGCTGGGTCGCCGTCGACCTCTACGACGGCTGCCTCATCGTCGACCTCGACACGGGATCGCTGAAGGTCGTCGACCTCGACACCTACCGACGAAGCCCGTCCGTCAACGAGATGGGGCGGATGTTCGGGTCGACCCGGTTCCTGGCTCCCGAGGAGCTCGAGCTGGGCGCGGTCATCGACGAGCGCACGACCGTCTTCACGCTGGGCCGCCTGGTCTGGCACTTCGGCACCCGGTTGACCGAGACGGCGGGCGACTTCTGCGGGTCGCCGCGGGTTGCCGAGGTCGTCCGACGGGCGTGCCGGCCGTCGCCGGCGGACCGGTACGACGA
>JBAUWD010000169.1:0-4226 GCA_049583575.1 Nocardioides sp. | reverse complement strand
GGCGAGGTGCGCGGCGTCGCCGTCGCCGCGGCCGACGGCCAGGCGGCCTGGATCGATGCCTCGGAGGTCACCCCGGACGACGACGCGGCCGTCATGGCCTGGCTCGGCGACCCGGCGCGGTCCAAGGTGCTCCACGACGCCAAGGGGCCGATGCTGGCGCTCGCGGCTCGCGGCTGGCCGCTCCACGGGCTGGTCAGCGACACGGCGCTCGCGGCCTACCTGGTCCGTCCCGACCAGCGCTCCTACGACCTGGCCGACCTCACGCTGCGCTATCTCAAGCGCGAGCTCAAGCAGGGCAGCGCGGACGACGACCAGCTCAGCCTCGAGGGCCTCGACGGCGGTGGTGGCGACGCGGCCGACACCGCGATGCTCCACGCCCGCGCCGTCCTCGACCTCGCCGACACCCTCGACGGCGAGATCGAGCAGACCGGCGGCACGTCGTTGCTCGCGAACGTCGAGCTGCCGCTGGTCGACCTGCTGGCCACCATGGAGCAGACCGGCATCGCCATCGACACCGACCACCTGGAGTCCCTGGAGTCCCACTTCGCCGCCGAGGTGCGAGACGCCGCCGGCGAGGCCTTCCGGGTGATCGGCAAGGAGATCAACCTCGGCTCGCCGAAGCAGCTCCAGGTGGTGCTCTTCGACGAGCTCGCGATGCCCAAGACCAAGCGCACCAAGACCGGCTACACCACCGACGCCGATGCGCTCCAGGCCCTCTACGAGAAGACCGAGCACCCTTTCCTGATGGCGTTGCTGCGACACCGCGACGTGAGTCGGCTCCGGCAGACCATCGAGGGCCTGCTCAAGACGGTGCAGTCGGACGGTCGCATCCACACGACGTTCAACCAGACGATCGCGGCCACCGGTCGGCTGTCGAGCACCGACCCCAACCTCCAGAACATCCCGATCCGCACCGAAGAGGGTCGTCGCATCCGCGAGGGCTTCGTGGTCGGCCAGGGGTTCGACTGCCTGATGACCGCCGACTACAGCCAGATCGAGATGCGGATCATGGCCCACCTGTCGGAGGACGCCCTCCTCATCGAGGCGTTCAGGTCCGGTCAGGACTTCCACTCCATCACCGCCTCCCGCGTCTTCGGGGTCCCCGCGGAGGAGGTCACCGGCGCGCAGCGCGCCAAGATCAAGGCGATGAACTACGGCCTGGCCTACGGCCTGTCCGCCTTCGGCCTCGGGCAGCAGCTGCGGATCGACCCGGGGGAGGCCCGCGGCCTGATGGACGAGTACTTCGAGACGTTCGGCGGGGTGCGCGACTACCTCGGGGGTGTGGTCGACGAGGCGCGCCGTACGGGCTTCACCGAGACCCTCTGGGGCCGGCGCCGCTACCTCCCCGACCTGACCAGCGACAACCGTCAGCGCCGCGAGATGGCCGAGCGGATGGCGCTGAACGCGCCGATCCAGGGCTCGGCCGCCGACCTGATCAAGATCGCGATGCTCCACGTCGACGCCGCCGTCCGCGAGGCGGGGCTGGCCTCACGGATGCTGCTCCAGGTGCACGACGAGCTCGTCTTCGAGGTCGCGCCGGGCGAGAGCGAGCGCCTCGAGGACGTCGTACGCCGTGAGATGGGTGGTGCCGCCGACCTCGCCGTCCCGCTCGACGTCTCCGTCGGCACCGGTCGCAGCTGGCACGACGCCGCACATTGACGCCAGGTCCTACCCCGTCGAGCCCATCGCGGGGGTGCTCCACCGTGAGGGTGCCGGCGGACCCATGCGCTGGTGGGCGACCAGCAGCACCAGCACGAGGGTGGCGTCGACGCCCAGGACGACCCCGAGCAGGCCGAGCACGCTGTGCGCGGTCAGGCCGAGGCCGATGATCGCCACCAGGGCCACCCAGGTGGTGTACACGCTCCAGCGGCCACCGCGCGCGATGAGGCCGTAGACGACCATCATCAGACAGGCGAGCAGGGTGCCGAGCACGGCGAAGAGCCACAGGCGCGACCGCACGTCGTCGTACCCCGAGCCGCCGACGAAGACCAGGGCGAGGCCGGGCAGGACGGCGGTGGCCAGCGTGCTGAGGCCGCCGAGCACGGCGACCGAGCCGATGGCGGCGACGAAGGTGCGAGAGCTCTCCCCGGAGGCCATGGACGGGAAGGCGACGATCGAGACGAACTGGGGCAGGAAGAGCACGGCCTTGGCGAGGATCAGCCCGGCGGCGTAGAGGCCGGCGTCGTGCGAGCTCAGCACGTGTCGCGCCACGATCAGGTCGACGTTGCTGAGCGCGAAGAACGCGAACAGCGCCTGGGAGTTGTGCACCATCTCCCGCACCAGGGAGCCGAGTCCCTCGCGAGCGGCGCCGGGCCGCAGGTGGCGGTGCCGCAGGGCGTGCATGCCGACGACGACCGGCGCGAGCAGTGCGATCGCCACCGCGACGGCCGCCCAGCGGGGGTCCGGTCGCCAGAGCGTGAAGGCCACGCCGAGCACCAGCCGCGGTGCTCCGATGCAGATGTAGACCGCCGACAGGGCACCCCAGCGGCGCTCGCCCTGGAGGATGCCCGACAGGCCCCCGACCACGGTCAGCGGCACCGCGGAGACGCCGAGCAGCGCGGCCATCACCCAGTCGTGCAGCTGCAGCGTGACGTCGATGACCGGGGTCAGCGCCAGCAGGACGACGCCGAGGGACAGCGCGGTCACCAGGGTGAGTCGGACCAGGTGGGGCTCGACGTCGTCGAGGTGGTGCTCGCCGGAGGACAGCCGTCGGGCCGACGTGGCCTGCAGCCCGAGGAAGCCGACGTTGACGACGAGGAGCAGGTTCATCCAGGCGGCGAGGGCGCCGTACCCGGTGGGACCGAGGATGTGGGCGCACGCGATGGTGAAGCCGTACGTCGTCACGTTCATGACGAGAACGGCGACCGCGACGCCGCCGCCGCCCCGGATCGAGGCGGCAGAGCGTGAAGCCCCCGCCGCCCGTGCCATGGGCCGGAGCCTAACCCAGCGGACCGGGCCGACCCGCTGCGCCCTGACCGCTCCGAAGGGCCGCTGGGCGGGTCAGTACGGGTCGTCCGGGAGGTCGTGCCCGAGGGCCCTGGCGACCCGGCGGAGGCGCAGGCGGAGCGCCACCTTGACCGTCAGGTTGCGGATCCACCACGGCAGCTCGGCGAGCACCCGGAGGCGTTGCCCCAGCGTGGGGCGCTCCCGACGCAGGCGTGCCAGTGATCCCTCTCGGCCGAGGTAGGCGAGGTCGCGCGACGGCAGCAGCGTGCGGAGGAGAGCCGTGGTGACGCCGAGCGACGAGAACGCATCGTGCACCAGCACCGACCCGCCGGGCCCGACCAGCCCGGCCCAGCGCAGGTCGTCGCGGACGGTCCAATAGTCGTGCTTGCCGTCGACGTAGAGCAGGTCGACGCGCCCCTCGTACGACGCGCGTGCGGCGCGCGAGGGCTCGGCCCGGATGCTGACCCGGTCGGCGACCCCGGCCGACGCCAGGTGCGCGGCCAGCCGCCGGTGGGTGTCGGGTCCGCCGTACCGCCAGCCGGGGTCGAACGGGTCGATCGCGACCACGGTCCCCCCGGCGGGGAGCGCGCTCGCCAGGACGACGGTCGAGCGGCCCTGGTGGCTCCCGATCTCGACGACGGTGCTCCCGGGCGGCAGCGCTGAGGTCGCGTCGTAGAGGACCGCGGCCTGTGCGCGGGTGAGCCAGCCCTCGATCGGGTCGGCGACCGACCACGCGGCGGCGAAGCCCGGCCGCGCCTCCTCCACGACGGTCGTCCTCCCTCTAGGCTGGCTGCGGGCCAGGATAGGGGTGATCGGAGGACGCATGGGTCGCCGTGTCGCCGCACCTCCGGAGGCCGGCTCCCCGGGCGTCGTGCCCGCCCCTCCTTGGCGGCGGTTGCTCCCCGGTCTGTGGCCGCTCTCGCTGGCGGTGCTGATGCTGCTGCCCCTCCGGCACCCCGGCTACCCGCTGGCACGTGACCTTGCGTTCGTGCCCCACGAGCCGCTCACCGACGCCAGCATCGGCCTGGGCGGCACCTCCCCCCGCGCCGTGCCGCTGGACGCCGTCGTCGCGGTGCTGACCTCCGTCGTCGACGGCGCGGTGGTGGCCCGGGTGCTGCTCCTGCTGACGCTCGCGGTGGCGGGCTGGGGCGTGCTGCGCCTCGCCGCACCGCTCGGCACGGCCGGCCGGCTGGCCGCCTCCGGGTTCGCGGTGTGGAACCCGTTCGTCGTCGAGCGGATGGCTCTCGGCCAGTGGGCGCTGGTGGCGGCCTATGCCGCGA
>JBAUWD010000168.1:0-1863 GCA_049583575.1 Nocardioides sp. | reverse complement strand
CCACATGCCCTGCGGCGCCGCTCCAGGAGCGGCGCTGGGCCCGGGCACCGGTCGGGGGCGGAGTGGACGTCGAGGGGCCGGACGCCGTCCAGCTGGTCGTCGGGACGCCCGGCGAGGTCGGCGGCGTACCGCTCAGGGACGGCGAGCCGGACGGCCGCGGCGACAAGGTGACCCCGGGGCTCGGCCGGCCGGGCCGATGCCCGTGGCCGGGCACGGGGAGGGAACCGGTCACGTCGGCCTGCGGCCGGCTGACCGGTACGACGCCCTGCCCGGCGCGGTCGATCACCACCCAGACCAGCGACGAGACCGCGACCACGACGCCGCACCACAGGAGGGCGCCGAGGACGGCGGTGCGCAGCCGGGTCATGGGTGCATCATCGCGCGCCTGCGAACCGGAGACGGCGTTCCCACCCAGGGGACCGTTACCGTCTGCGCATGAGCAGCATCCTCGTGATCGAGGACGACCCGGCGATCCGCTCCGCCGTGCAGCGCACCATGACCGACCGCGGACACGCCGTCGCGGTCGCCGCCAGCGGGATGGCCGGGCTCGAGCACGTGCTCCAGGAGAAGCCGGACGTCGTCCTGCTCGACCTCGGCCTGCCGGACGTCGACGGGCTGACGATGATCTCGATGATCCGCGCCGCCAGCACGGTCCCGATCCTCGTGATCACCGCCCGCGACGACGACGCGACGATCGTGAAGGCTCTCGACGGCGGCGCGGACGACTACGTCGTGAAGCCGTTCGGTGCCGACCAGGTGGCGGCCCGGATCCGCGCCCTGCTGCGCCGCGGCGCCGTCACGGCCGCCAACGAGCCGATCCGCGTCGGCGACCTGGTCATCGACGAGCGGTCGCGCACGGTCACCCTCGACGGCACCCCGCTGGAGCTGGCCCGCAAGGAGTTCGACCTGCTGCTGGCGCTGGCGCAGCGGCCGGGCGAGGTGGTCACCAAGCGCGAGCTGCTGGCCGACGTGTGGCGGCAGGCGTACGGCGGCTCCGACCGCACCGTCGACGTCCACCTCTCCTGGCTGCGCCGCAAGCTGGGTGAGACCGCGGCGGAGCCCCGCTACCTGGTCAGCGTGCGCGGTGTCGGGGTGCGCCTGGTGGACCCGGGCCGGCCCTGATGCGTAGCCGCATCTCATGGCTGGTCCTGGCCACGACGTCGGCGATCGTGATGGCGTTCGTGATCCCGCTGTGCCTGCTGGTGAAGACCCTCGCCGCGGACCGGGCGATGAGCGCGGCGGACCAGGCGGCACGCAACGTCGCCCTGGTCGTGTCGGGCATCCACGGCAGCGCACAGCTCGGCGGGTATCTGTCCGACCTCAACCAGAGCAGCATCCCCCAGGTCGCGGTGCTGACGGCGAACGGGCGCAGCCTCGGCACCGCCGAGGACCTGAGCCGGGATCCCGACGTACGCCGTGCCCTCACCGGAGAGGGGCTGCGGGTGATCAACGCGGAGGGCGGCGCCGTCCTGCTGCCCGTCGACGTCTCGGGCGGCACGGTCGTGGTGCGGGCGAGCGTCAGCGAGTCCGACCTGCGGCGGGGAGTGGTGGCCGCGTGGTCCGGGATCATCGGGCTCGGGCTGGTGCTGATCTCGCTCGGCTGGGTGATGGCGCGCCAGTTCGGGCGTCGGATCAGCGAGCCCCTGCACGACGTCGCCCAGACCGCCCACCAGCTCCGGGAGGGCGACCTTTCCGCCCGCGCGGAGGTGCGCGGCACGCCGGAGACCGTCGAGCTGGCCCGCGCCCTGAACGGCCTCGCCGACCGCACCACCGAGCTGCTGGCCGCCGAGCGCGCAGCCGTCGCCGACCTGTCGCACCGACTGCGTACGCCGGTCACGGCACTGCGCCTCGACGCCGAGTCGG
>JBAUWD010000167.1:0-3611 GCA_049583575.1 Nocardioides sp. | reverse complement strand
CGGTGGCCGCCGAGCTCGGTCTGGCGGGGCGGTCGGCCCCGCAGACCTGAGCGCCGCGGCTGGTCACGGAACGGCCACCGACTCGTCACGTTCGGGCAGCGGCGGAACCGGCCCTGCCGCTGCGACGTCCGAACGCCATGACCCTCACCCGTCCGCGCCTCGCCGTCGTCGGCGTCCTGTGTCTCGTCGCTCTCTCCGGATGTGGTGGACACGGCGCTGCCTCCTCCTCGGCGGCCTCCGGCGGTGGGCAGCTCTCGCGCGCGGCCGCGCTCCCGGCTGCGAGGCCGGGCGACACCGGGAACGGCAACGCGGCCGATGCGTACGACCAGGGAGCGGGCTCGGGGGAGGTGGTCCAGCAGTCGATCATCAGGCACGGCAGCATCTCGATCCGTACGGCGGAACCGCAGCGGGCGCGTGACCACGTCGACGTCCTCCTGACCCGCCTCCGGGGCTCGGTCGACGACGAGCAGACGGTCTACGACGCGCACGGCAAGATCAAGGAATCGAGCCTGGTGCTGCGGGTGCCGGTCGCCTCCTTCACCTCCGCGATGCACCGCCTCGAGCAGCTCGGCACTGTGGTGCACTCGAGCAGCACCGGCAAGGACGTCTCGAGCCAGGTCATCGACGTACAGCAGCGCCTGAAGACGCTGCGGATCAGCCTGCGCGACCTCAACTCGTTCCAGCGCCAGGCGGCCAACATCGACCAGCTGCTCCGCTTCGAGAACGCCATCACGCAGCGACGCGGCGAGTACCAGTCGCTCAAGGCCCAGCGCAACCACCTGCTCAACGAGACGAGCATGTCGACCATCGAACTGGACATCTCGGTGCCACCCGAGGTGCTCGCCCCTCCCCACCACCACCACGCCGGGTTCGTGACGGGCCTGCGGCACGGCTGGTCGGCCTTCACCCGCACGGTCCTGGTGACCCTGACCGGAGTGGGCGCGGCGCTCCCCTTCGCCGTGCTCCTGGCGGTGGTCGGCCTGCCGGTGTGGTGGTGGGGACGGCGCACCTGGCGGACCGGACGACCCGCGACCCCCGTCGAGACACCGCCCTCCGAGTGAGGGCGTGCCCAGGAGGGCCACGTCAGTAGCTCTGCACGAACTCCGTGAGCCGGGCGAGCTGGTCGGGGTCGGTGGACGGGATCACGCCGTGCCCGAGGTTGAAGATGTGGCCCTTCGCGGCCCGGCCGGCGTCGATGATGTCGGCCGCGCGCCGGGTCATCACGTCGGTGGGGGCGAAGACCAGCGTCGGGTCGAGGTTGCCCTGTACGGCGCGGTCTCCGACGAGGCGGATCGCGTCCGCGAGCGGCGTACGCCAGTCGACGCCGACGACGTCGGCACCGGCCTCGCCCATCAGGCCGAGCAGGCTCCCGGTGCCGACCCCGAAGTGGATGCGGGGTACGCCGAGCGCTCCGGCCGCCGCGAGCACGCGTGCGGAGTGCGGCAGGACCGAGGCCGCGTAGTCGCCCGGAGTCAGTGCCCCCGCCCACGAGTCGAACAGCTGCACCGCGGAGGCGCCGGCCCGGATCTGCACCTCGAGGTGGGCCGCGGAGATGCCGGCGATCTTGCGCATCAGCGCGTCCCAGAGGTCGGGGGCGCCGAACATCATCGCCTTGGTCCTCGCGTGGTCCTTGGACGGCCCGCCCTCGACGAGGTACGACGCGACCGTGAACGGCGCTCCTGCGAACCCGATCAGCGGCGTCCCACCGAGCTCCGCGACCAGCGAGGTGATCGCCTCGGTCACGAACGGGACGTGGTCGGGGGTGAGATCGGGGATCGCCGCGACGTCGGCGAGCGTGCGCACCGGCTCCGCGACGACCGGCCCGACACCCGGCACGATGTCGAGGTCGACCCCCACTGCCTTCAGCGGCAGCACGATGTCGGAGTAGAAGATGGCGGCGTCCACGCCGTAGCGGCGCACCGGCTGGAGCGTGATCTCGGTGACCAGGTCGGGGGTCATGCAGGACTCGAGCATGCCCACGCCCTCGCGCACGGCGAGATACTCCGGCAGCGAGCGGCCCGCCTGGCGCATGAACCACACCGGGGTGCGGGGCACGGGCTCGCCCCGGGCGGCGCGCATGAGGACGCTGTCGCGAGGGGCGGTCATGGCCGAATCGTCGCAGGTCATCCGGCGTGTTCGCACATCGGCGCTGGGACGCCGACCTAGGGTGAGGACATGGTCGTCGGTCCTGAGGCGCGCCCTGGCACGGGCGCCCCGCCGAGCCCTCCGGAGTTCCAGGAGGCGGTGCGGGCGATGGCCGAGGCACGGCTGCGGCCGGAGGTGCTGTCCGAGCCGATGCCCGCGCCGCAGCGGATCGCACCGTACGCCGCGGCGCTGAGCGCCGACGTGACCGTCGACGGCGTCGACATCAGCACCGGGCGGCTGATCCTGCTGCACGACCCGTCCGGCAACGACTCCTGGGACGGCACGTTCCGCTGCGTCGCCTATGCCCGGGCGGAGATCGACCTCGAGATGATCACCGACCCGGCCCTGGCCGACGTCGGGTGGACCTGGCTGACGGAGGCGCTCGCCGCCCACGGCGCGTCGTACGCCTCGGCCTCGGGCACCGTGACCCGCGTCGCCACGGACAGCTTCGGCTCGATGGCCGACGACACCGGCAGCGCCCAGATCGAGATCCGCGCCTCCTGGACCCCACTGCTCACCGACGGGCACCTCGACATCGAGGGTCACGTGGAGGCGTGGGGCGAACTACTGTGTACGGCGGCGGGCCTGCCGCCGGTCCCGGAGGGTGTGACGGCCATGCCCAGTCGTCGTGGTCGGCGCGGAGCCGGTCACTGACGATGAGCCCCGACACCGGACCCGACCTCTCACCCGCCCTCGACGGCCCCCCGCCCGGCGACGTCGCCGAGACCACCGAGACGGGCGAGCCGGAGGCACCGCCCGCCCCGCTCCTGGAGCTGCGCGACGGGCTGCCGCCGCTCACCGACACCCCGCCGGCGCTGGACGAGGCCTGTCGTGCGCTCGCCGCCGCGCACGGTCCGGTCGCGATCGACGCCGAGCGCGCTTCGGGCTACCGCTACTCCTCACGCGCCTACCTGATCCAGCTGCGTCGCGAGGGTGCGGGCACGTTCCTCGTCGACCCCATCGGCTTCGAGTCCCTGGCCCCCCTGCAGGAGGCACTGGCGGGCGCCGAGTGGATCCTGCACGCGGCCACCCAGGACCTCGCGTGCCTGACCGAGGTCGGCCTCTCGCCGGCGGCGCTGTTCGACACCGAGCTCGCCGGTCGGCTCCTCGGCTATCCGCGGGTCGGGCTCGCCACGCTCGTCGAGACCCTGCTCGGCTACTCGATGAAGAAGGAGCACTCCGCCGCCGACTGGTCGACGCGCCCGTTGCCGGCCGCGTGGCTCGACTACGCCGCGCTCGACGTCGAGGTGCTGATCGAGCTGCGCGACGTCCTCGCCGCGGAGCTCGTGGCCGCCGGCAAGGACGAGTGGGCACGCCAGGAGTTCGACGCCCTGCGCAGCTTCACCCCGGCCACGCGCCACGAGCCCTGGCGGCGCACGTCGGGGCTCCACCGGGTCCGGGGCCGACGGCTCCTCGGCGCGGTGCGGGAGCTCTGGGAGACGCGCGACGAGCTCGCCCGCGAGCGC
>JBAUWD010000166.1:0-12941 GCA_049583575.1 Nocardioides sp. | reverse complement strand
GGCCAGCACCGCGGCCGCCTCGCCGGCGTCGAGCAGCCGGAGCTCGTCGTCGCCGCGGCCCCAGCTGCGGGCGTGCGCGACCTCGGACCGAGCGCGTGCCCACTGGGGACCGGACCGGGCGAGGGTGACGGTGCCGCCCTTGGCGATGTGGGCGTCGATCCCTTCGTCCGACGCTGCCCGCGCGACCTCGTCGACGCTGTGGCGCATGGCTGCGTGCTGGGCGAGCGCTCCGTCCCGGCTGGATCTGCGGGCCAGCGACTCGAGCGAGGCCGGGAACAGCGCGGAGCACCAGCCGCCGTTGCGGCCGCTGGCACCGAAGCCGGCGGTCTCGGCCTCGATGACGGCGATCCGCAGCGTCGGGTCGGCCCGGGCCAGGTAGAGCGCGGTCCACAGGCCGGTGAAGCCGGCGCCGACGATGGCGACGTCGGCGTCGCGGTCACCGGGCAGGGACGGTCTCGGGGTCCAGTCGTCCGGAGTGGTCTGGTGCCAGAGGGACAGCGCGTGGAGGTCGACGCTCAGCGCACACCCCACGAGTACGTCTGCTTGCGGAGCTTGAGGTACATGAAGGTCTCGGTGCCGACGACGCCGCTGATGCGGCGGATCTTGAGCGAGATGACCTCGAGGAGGTGCTCGTCGCTCTCGCACACGACCTCGACCAGCAGGTCGTAGGAGCCGGCTGTGATGACGACGTAGTCGACCTCCTCGAGCTCGGCCAGCGCGTCCGCGACGGGGTCCATCGGACCGTTCACGCGCACGCCGACCATGGCCTGCCGGGCGAATCCGAGCTCCATGGGGTCGGTGACCGCGACGACCTGCATCACGCCGCCGTCGATCAGCCGCTGGACGCGCTGCCGGACGGCGGCCTCCGACAGGCCGACGACCTTGCCGATCGCGGCGTACGACCGTCGCCCGTCCTGCTGGAGCTGTTCGATGATGGCCTTGGAGACATCGTCCAGCGCGGCCCGAGACTGCTTCTTCGTCATGGGCACCCATGCTGGCAGGGACTACTCCACCGGTCCAGCACCGCATCACAGCAGGATTTCGTCGTGGTCTGTTGATTGATAGACGGAATCCCTTGTTCCGGTTCCCCTCACATGACACGATCCGAACCAATTCGGCAGCGAGGAGTGCAGATGGCCAGCGGACCCGGCGGAGGCGGTCTCTCGCGTCGCACGGTGTTGCGGGGAGCGGGGGGAGCGGCGTTCGTGGGTGCGAGCCTGGGCGCGCTGAAGCTCCCGTTCTTCTCGGTCGGCGGCGCCCAGCAGGATCCCGCGACGTGCAAGGCGAAGGACACGTCGGCGACGGACAAGTCCCTCATCGTGTCCAACTGGCCGGCCTACATCGACCCGATCCACAAGCCGGGGTCCACGGTGTCGGTCTTCGAGCAGCAGACGGGCATCTCGGTCAGCTACACCGACGACATCAACGACAACGCCGAGTTCTACGCCAAGGTGAAGAACCAGCTCGCGGCGTGCCAGCCCATCAAGCGCGACATGATCGTGATGACCGACTGGATGGCGGCCCGGATGATCGGGCTCGGCTGGATCCAGCCGCTGGACGCCAGCAAGGTCCCGAACCTCCACAAGAACCTGATCACCCGCCTGCGGGACAAGCCGTGGGACAAGGACCTGACGTACCACGCGCCGTGGCAGAGCGGCCTGACCGGCATCGCCTACAACCGCAAGAACACCTCGGAGGTGAAGAGCTTCACCGAGCTGCTCACCCGCTCCGACCTCAAGGGGCGCATCACGCTCCTCACCGAGATGCGGGACACGATGGGCTTCATGCTGCGCACCGTCGGCGCGAACCCCGAGCAGTTCACCGACACCCAGTGGCAGAACGCCATCGACTCGCTGCACAAGTCGGTGGCGGAAGGTCAGATCCGCTCCTTCAACGGCAACGACTACCTCAACGACCTCGCGTCCGGGAACACCCTGGCCTGCGAGGCGTGGTCGGGTGACGTGATCATCGCCCAGCAGGACAACCCGGACATCCAGTTCGTCACTCCGGAGGAGGGCCTGTCCCTCTGGGCCGACAACATGATGGTGCCCAACCTCGCGCAGCACGAGTCCAACGCCGAGGAGTGGATCAACTACTACTACGAGCCGGCGGTGGCGGCGAAGCTCGCGGACTGGAACTACTACATCTGCCCGGTCGAAGGCGCGCAGGAGGAGATGCTCAAGCTCGACCGCGCGGCGGCCAAGAGCCCCTTGATCTTCCCGCCCGACTCCATGCTCAAGGACACGTGGGGATTCATGGCACTCAACGACCAGCAGGAAATCGCCTACGAAAGGGACTGGTCCGATGTCACATCTGGCTGAGGCAGAGACGTCCGCGGCGTCGGAGGGAGACGCGCCGGCCGGCCTGGAGCTGCGACAGCTGACCAAGGAGTTCGCGGCGTTCACGGCGGTGGACCACCTCGACCTCGACGTCCCGTCCGGGTCGTTCTTCGCGCTGCTGGGCCCTTCGGGCTGCGGCAAGACGACCACGCTGCGGATGGTCGCGGGTCTGGAGACGCCCACGTCGGGGACCATCCGGCTGGCCGGTGAGGACATCACCTACGCCAAGCCGTACCGGCGCCCGGTGAACACCGTGTTCCAGAGCTACGCGTTGTTCCCGCACCTCGACATCTTCGAGAACGTCGCCTTCGGTCCGCGCCGGCGCAAGGAGAACGGCGTGGACGCCGAGGTCAACGCCATGCTCGAGCTCGTCGAGCTCGGCAACCAGGCGCGCAAGAAGCCGGCCCAGCTCTCCGGCGGCCAGCAGCAACGCGTCGCCCTGGCGCGTGCCCTGATCAACAAGCCGGAGGTGCTGCTGCTCGACGAGCCGCTGGGTGCCCTGGACCTGAAGCTCCGCCGACAGATGCAGATCGAGCTGAAGCGGATCCAGACCGAGGTGGAGACGACCTTCATCCACGTCACCCACGACCAGGAGGAGGCCATGACGATGGCCGACACCATCGCGGTGATGAACGCCGGCATCATCGAGCAGATGGGCGCACCCGACGAGCTCTACGAGAACCCCCGGACCACGTTCGTGGCCAACTTCCTGGGTCAGTCCAACCTGATCGAGGGCGCCATCAAGAACCGCGGTGAGGTGACGACCTGCGACATGCACGGCATCACCGTGTCGGTACCGAAGGCCCGCACGCACGCCGAGGGTGACAAGGGCTGGGTGGGCATCCGGCCCGAGAAGGTGCTCATCGGTGACGAGGGTGAGGCTCTGGACGCGCCCGGCAACACCATCCCCGGCGGCGTCGTGACCGACGTCAGCTTCGTCGGCGTCAGTACCCAGTACCTCGTCCGGATGCCCTGGGGCCAGGAGCTCCAGGTCTTCGAGCAGAACACCGGCCGCCGGAGGATCTTCCGCCACGGCGACAAGGTGGAGCTCTCGTGGCGACCGGAGTACGCGTTCCTGCTCGACCACGACCAGGACGCATCCGCCGGCTCCCAGCTGGACGACGAGTGAGGCCGGCATGAGCGAGACCGTCCGCAAGCGGGGCCTGGTCGGCTACATCCTGCTCGCCCCAGCCATGGTCTGGCTGGTGATGTTCTTCCTGATCCCCTTCTACTCGCTGGTCGCGACCAGCCTGTTCAACAAGGGCGGCTCCGACTTCCGCGGCTATCACATGGTCTACCAGTGGAGCAACTTCACCGATGCGCTGAAGACGTACGGGAAGCCCACCAGCTGGAGCAACCCGGGTCCGCTGATCCGGTCGCTGGAGTACGGCGCCATCGCGACGCTGCTGTGCCTGATCATCGGCTACGTCCTGGCCTACGCCATCGCGTTCAAGGCCGGGCAGTGGAAGAACCTGATGCTGGTGCTGGTGATCGCGCCGTTCTTCACCAGCTTCCTGCTCCGCACCCTGTCCTGGAAGCTGATCCTGGCCGATAACGGCTGGGTCGTGAAGACCATGCAGTTCCTGCACCTCCTCGGCCCGAACGGGCACCTGCTGTACACGCCGGTGGCGGTGGTCACCGGTCTGACGTACAACTTCCTGCCCTTCATGGTGCTGCCGCTGTTCGCGAGCCTCGACAAGATCGACCACCGGCTGATCGAGGCGTCCAACGACCTGTACGCGAACCCGATGGTCGCGTTCTTCAAGGTCACCTGGCCGCTCTCGTTGCCGGGCGTCGTGTCGGGCACGCTGCTGACGTTCATCCCGGCGGTCGGTGACTACATCAACGACCAGCTGCTCGGCAGCACCAAGACCCGGATGATCGGCAACACGATCCAGAGCCTGTTCACCGAGGCCAACGACTATCCGGCCGCCGCTTCCCTGTCGGTGATGCTGATGGTGCTGATCGTGGCGATGGTCTTCGCCTACGTGAAGCGGGCCGGGACGGAGGATCTGCTGTGAGCGGAGCGCGACCCCGCGCCGGCCTCGGGTCGGCGTCGTACCGCAGGTCTGCAGGCGAGCTGCAAGCGGACGGACCACGCTGATGCGGTGGCTGCGCGGCCGGATCATCCTGATCCTCGGCATCCTGGTGCTGGTCTACACCTTCATCCCGATCTTCGTGGTCGTCCTGATGAGCTTCAACAAGCCACCGGGCGAGCAGTCGAAGATCTACCGGTTCAACCAGTTCACGTTGGACAACTGGCTGCATCCGTGCAGTGCCGAGGGCATGTGCTCCGGCTTGAAGGTGAGCATCGAGATCGGCCTGCTCGCGACCCTCGGGGCGACGATCCTCGGCACTCTGGCGGCGTTCGCCCTGGTGCGTCACGACTTCGTCGGGAGATCCACCACCAACATCTTGATCTTCCTGCCGATGGCGGCACCCGAGATCGTGATGGGCTCCTCGCTGCTGGCGCTGTTCGTGGCCGCGGGGTTCGCGGGCCAGCTCGGCTTCTGGACGATCCTGATCGCCCACATCATGTTCTGCCTGTCGTTCGTGGTGGTGACCGTGCGCTCGCGACTGGCGGGCATGAGCGACACCCTCGAACAGGCCGCCGCGGACCTGTACGCCACGCCGGCGCAGACCTTCTGGCGGGTCACCTTCCCGCTGGTGCTGCCCGGCATCGCCGCCGCCGCCATGCTCTCGTTCTCGCTGTCGTTCGACGACTTCATCATCACGAACCTGAACGCGGGCAACACCACGACGTTCCCGATGTACGTCTGGGGTGTCCAGCGCAAGTCGATCCCGATGCAGGTCAACGTCGTCGGCACCGTGATGCTGCTGGTGTCGGTGCTGATCGTGGTGGGCGGGGAGATGCGCAACCGCGCCCGGCGCCGCGCGCTCGCCGCTGCCTGAGCGCCCGCACGGTCACTCCGCCCCCACGGTCACTCCACCGCACGGTCGCTCCGCCCCGCACGGTCGCTCCGGGCGGGGCCGGCCGTGGTGCGTGGGCTCAGCCCTCGAGCTGGCGCCGCACGTGCGGGTGGCGGTCCGGCGTGCTGACCTCGTCGATCATGTCGCCGGCCTTGGTGAGCACCTCGCGCAGGATCTGCTCCATCTCGTCGAAGTGCTCCTGGCCGCAGATCAGCGGAGGAGCGAGTTGGACCACCGGGTCACCACGGTCGTCGGCGCGGCAGTAGAGGCCCGCGTCGTACAGCGCCTTGGACAGGAAGCCGCGCAGGAGCTTCTCCGACTCCTCGTCGTTGAAGGTCTCCTTGGTGTCCTTGTCCTTGACCAGCTCGATGCCGAAGAAGTAGCCGTCGCCGCGGACGTCGCCGACGATCGGGAGGTCGCGCAGCTTGTTGAGCGTCTCGCGGAACGCGCCCTCGTTCTCGCGGACGTGCTCGTTGATCCTCTCCTTCTCGAAGATGTCGAGGTTGGCCATCGCGACCGCGGTCGACACGGGGTGTCCGCCGAACGTGTAGCCGTGCAGGAACGTCGAGGAGCCCGTCAGGAACGGCTCCATCAGGCGGTCGGTGGCGATCATGGCGCCGAGCGGGGCGTAGCCCGAGGTGATGCCCTTGGCGCAGGTGATCATGTCGGGCTGGTAGCCGTAGCGCTCGGCGCCGAACATGTGTCCGAGCCGGCCGAACGCGCAGATCACCTCGTCGCTGACCAGCAGCACGTCGTACTCGTCGCAGATCTCGCGGACCCGGTCGAAGTACCCCGGTGGGGGCGGGAAGCAGCCACCGGAGTTCTGGACGGGCTCCAAGAAGACGGCCGCGACGGTCTCGGGGCCTTCGTTCTCGATGGCCACCGCGATCTCGTTGGCCGCCCAGAGCCCGAACTTCTTCTCGTCGTCCTCGAAGTACGGCGCGCGGTAGTAGTTGGTGTTCGGCACCCGGAACGTCGACGGCACCAGGGGCTCGAACGGCGCCTTCATGCCCGGCAGTCCGGTGATCGAGAGCGCGCCGTGCGGAGTCCCGTGGTAGGCGATGGCCCGGCTGATCACCTTGTGCTTGTGGGGCTTGCCGACGAGCTTGAAGTAGTTCTTGGCCAGCTTCCACGCGGTCTCGACGGCCTCACCGCCGCCGGTGGTGAAGAAGACCCGGTTGAGCTCGCCCGGAGCGTAGCCGGCGACGCGCTCGGCGAGCTCGATGGCGTTGGGGTGGGCGTACGACCACAGCGGCATGAACGCCAGCTGCTCGGACTGCCGCGCGGCGGCCTCGGCCAGCTCCGTGCGGCCGTGTCCGAGCTGACTCACGAACAGGCCGGCCAGACCGTCGAGGTAGCGCTTGCCGTTGGCGTCCCAGATGTAGGGACCCTCGCCACGCACGATGATCGGGATGTCGGCCTGCTGGTAGCCCGAGTGCCGGGTGAAGTGCATCCACAGGTGGTCGCGTGCCGCCTGCTGGAGGTGGGCGTTGTCGTAGACGTGATCGTCCTGACCGAGCATGTGTATCGATTCCTCGTCCATGGGAGCGTGTCTCCCCATCATGGAGCCAGCGGGGGCCGCTCGCAAGCGGATCCGTCGTGCCGAGCGTCGATCGGGACGAAATCCGAAGGTGTGCGGTGCAACGCCGTCCCTGATAGGAATTGCCCATGACACGCTACGGCGCCCAGTTCGGTCCCGACGTCACCTTCCTCGGCGTGCCGCCGGTCGACGTCGCGGACGCCGCGGCGCTGGCGGAGGCCGACGTGGTGGTCGTGGGCGCGCCGTTCGACGGAGGCACGTCGCACCGCCCCGGCACCCGCTTCGGTCCGACCGCCATCCGGCAGACCGACTACCTGCCGCAGGACGGCTCCCGGCCGCACCTCGCGCTGCGGGTCGACGCGCTGCAGGACCTGCGCGTGGTCGATGCAGGCGACGTCGAGATGCCGCCCGGCGAGATCGAGCGGGCCCTGCACGCGCTCGAGGACGCGGTGTACGCCGTCGCCGCGGCGGGCGCCGTACCCCTGGTGCTCGGCGGCGACCACTCGGTCACCCTGGCCGACGCGACGGGGGTGGCGCGCCATCTCGGCTTCGGGCGCGTCTCGATGATCCACTTCGACGCCCACGCCGACACCGGCGACATCGAGTTCGGCTCGCTCTACGGCCACGGCCAGCCGATGCGCCGGCTGATCGAGTCGGGTGCTCTGCGCGGCGACCGGTTCCTGCAGATGGGACTGCGGGGCTACTGGCCCGGGCCGGAGACGATGAAGTGGATGGCG
Source organism: Nocardioides sp. (assembly GCA_049583575.1). Lineage (GTDB taxonomy): Bacteria > Actinomycetota > Actinomycetes > Propionibacteriales > Nocardioidaceae > Nocardioides. The sequence continues at coordinate 5,394 of JBAUWD010000166.1, read as the reverse complement.
GACCAGCGCATGCGCTCCTACGAGATGACCGAGATCGGCAAGCGGGGCCTCGAGGCCTGCCTCGACGAGGCCTTCGAGATCGCGCTGGACGACTGCGACGCGGTCTTCCTGTCCGTCGACATCGACGTCTGCGACCCGGGCCACGCTCCGGGCACCGGCACGCCGGAGCCCGGCGGGCTCTCGTCGCGGCAGCTGCTCGACGCCGTACGCCGGATCTGTGGCGAGCTGCCGGTGGCCGGCATCGACGTGGTCGAGGTGTCGCCGCCGTACGACCACGCCGAGATCACGGCGTACCTCGCCAACCGGGTGTGCCTCGAGGCGCTCTCCGCGCTGGCCGCCACCAAGGTCGGCATCACCCATGACCCCGCCGGCCCCCTGCTCGAGGGGCGCTGATGGCGACGCTCCTCACCGGGGGGTCGGTCTTCGACGGCCACCGTCACCTGCCCGGTCATGCGCTGCTGGTCGACGACGGCGTGGTCGTCGCCGTGCTCGACCCCGACGGTCTCGACCGGCTCGACCCACGGGAGCACGAGGTCGTGGAGCTCGCGGGCGGGCTGGTGTCGCCGGGGTTCACCGACTCCCACTGCCACCCGATCCAGGGCGGTCTGGAGCGGCTGCAGTGCGACCTGACGGAGGGGAGCACCCGCGAGGAGTACGTCGCGATGGTGCGCGAGTACGCGGCCCGGTTCGACAGCCCGTGGATCACCGGCGGCGGCTGGGCGATGGCGGCGTTCCTCGGTGGCACGCCGGCTGCCGCCGACCTCGACGCGGTCGTGCCGGACCGCCCGGTCTTCCTGCCGAACCGCGACCACCACGGGGCGTGGGTGAACTCCCGGGCCCTCGAGCTCGCGGGCATCACCGCAGAGACCCCCGACCCGGCGGACGGGCGGATCGAGCGCCGTCCCGACGGCACCCCGCAGGGCACGCTGCACGAGGGTGCGATGGACCTCGTCGCCCGGCTGATGCCGCTCCCCGAGCCCGCGGAGTACACCGCCGGGCTCGTCGAGGGGCAGCGCTACCTGTTCTCGCTGGGGGTCACCGCCTGGCAGGACGCCATCGTCGGGGCGTACGCCGGGATGGCCGACACCGGCTCGACGTACGTCGATGGGGTCGCGAGCGGAGACCTGGTCGCCGACGTGGTCGGCGCGCTCTGGTGGGACCGGGAGCTCGGCCTCGGGCAGGTGCCCGACCTGGTCGAACGCCGCCGGACGCAGTCGGGGGGCCGCTACCACGCGACGAGCGTCAAGATCATGCAGGACGGCGTGTGCGAGAACTTCACCGCCGCGATGCTCACGCCGTACCTCGACGGGCACGGGCACCCCACCGGGAACGCCGGCCACTCCTTCGTGGAGGCCGAGGAGCTGAAGGAGGTCGTGGTCGCCCTCGCGGCCGAGGGGTTCCAGGTGCACGTGCACGCCATCGGCGACCGCGGCACGCGCGAGGCGCTCGACGCGTTCGCTGCCGCGCGGGCGGCCGGCCACGGGGACGGGCTGCGACATCACGTCGCGCACATCCAGGTGGTGCATCCCGACGACGTGCCGCGGTTCGCGTCGCTGGGGGTCGCCGCCAATGCGCAGGCCCTGTGGGCCTGCCACGAGGCGCAGATGGACGACCTGACCATCCCGTTCCTCGGCCCCGAGCGCGCCACGTGGCAGTACCCCTTCGGCGACCTCCACCGCGCCGGGGCACGCCTCGTCATGGGCAGCGACTGGCCGGTCAGCTCGCCCGACCCGCTCGCGGCGATCCACACGGCGGTGAACCGCACGGCGTACGACGACCCGCGCGAGCCGCTCCTGCCCGAGCAGGCGCTCGACCTGACCACGGCGTTCGCGGCGTACACCTCCGGCTCGGCGTGGGTCAACGGCCGGGACCGGACCGACGGCGCCGGCACCCTCGCCCCGGGCCACGTCGCCGACCTCGCCGTCCTGGACCGTGACCCGTTCACCGGCCCGGCCGACGAGATCGGCGCGGCCCGGGTCACCTCGACCTGGGTCGGCGGCCGGCCGGTGCACCGGAACGGCTGACCGGGAGGACGCCCGCTGGGTCGGTGTCTCGGGAGAACGCGACCGGTTGCCAGGGGACACAGCAGGGAGCAGGTGATCTCTTCCGCGCCTTCCCATGGGTGGCCCGTCCCACCCGGACCCCGAGGCGAGCCGTCCGATTGCTCCCTCAGGACACGCCCAGATGACGAAATCCGTCGAATCGCGGGCTGGCCCCTACCGAATCCGCAGGGACCACCACTACGCTCCCTCCCATGGCTGACCAGGTGTTCAAGAACGTCGTCAACGGCGCCCTGGTGGATGCCGCCTCGGGAGACCGCTACGACATCGTCGACCCGACCACGGGCGAGGCCTACGCGACCGCGCCCCGGTCGGGGGCCGAGGACGTCGACGCGGCCTACCGCGCCGCCGCGGACGCGTTCGAGGCCTGGGGTGACACCACGCCGAAGACCCGCGCGACGGCCCTGCTCAAGATCGCCGACGCGATCGAGGCGCGCGTCGACGAGATCAACCGCGTCGAGTGCCGGGACACCGGCAAGCCGCTCGGGCTGACGATGTCGGAGGAGATGCCCTACGCCTCGGACCACTTCCGGTTCTTCGCCGGCGCGGCCCGCGTGCTGGAGGGCAAGTCGGCCGGTGAGTACCTGGAGGACCACACCTCGTGGATCCGGCGCGAGCCGATCGGCGTGGTCGGTCAGGTCACCCCGTGGAACTACCCGCTGATGATGATGATCTGGAAGATCGCGCCCGCGCTGGCCGCCGGCAACACCGTCGTCCTCAAGCCGAGCGACACCACGCCCGCGAGCTCGACGCTGCTCGCCGAGCTGTGCCAGGAGTTCCTGCCCCCGGGCGTGCTCAACGTCGTGTGCGGTGACCGCGACACCGGTCGCCGTCTGGTCGAGCACAGGATCCCGCAGATGGTCTCGATCACGGGCTCGGTGCGGGCCGGGATGGAGGTCGCCGGCTCGGCGGCCGCGGACCTCAAGCGCGTGCACCTCGAGCTCGGCGGCAAGGCGCCGGTGATCGTCTTCGACGACGCGGACGTCGAGAAGGCGGCCGAGGCCATCTCCGTCGCCGGCTACTTCAACGCGGGCCAGGACTGCACGGCGGCGACCCGCGTCCTCGCCGGGCCCGGCGTCCACGACGACTTCGTCGCCGCGCTCACCGAGCAGGCGAGGAACACCAGGACCGGGCTGCCCGACGACGAGGACGTCCTGTACGGCGCTCTCAACAACGAGAGCCAGCTGGCCCGGGTGTCCGGCATGGTCGACCGCCTGCCCGACCACGCCAGCGTCGCCACCGGCGGTCGCCGGCAGGGCAGCGTCGGCTACTTCTACGAGCCGACCGTGCTCTCCGGCCTGCGGCAGGACGACGAGCAGATCCAGACCGAGATCTTCGGCCCGGTGATCACGGTGCAGCGCTTCGGCGACGAGGCCGAGGCGCTGCGGTGGGCCAACGGCGTCGAGTACGGCCTCGCCTCGAGTGTGTGGACCAAGGACCACGGACGGGCGATGCGGATGTCGCGGCACCTCGACTTCGGCGTGGTGTGGATCAACACCCACATCCCCTTCGTCTCCGAGATGCCCCACGGCGGCTTCAAGCACTCGGGCTACGGCAAGGACCTGTCGATGTACGGGCTCGAGGACTACACCCGGGTCAAGCACGTCATGAGCTACCTCGGCGACTGAGCAGCGGGCCGCGAGGAACGAGCGGGTCGCTGTGCGAAGGAGGGTCGAGCAAGCGCCACGACCGAGGAGCGAGATCGTGACGCGCGGGCCGAGACCAAGTGAGACGAAAGGAAAGACGAAGTTGTGAAGATCCTGCTGGTCGGCGCCGGGGGAGTGGGTGCGGCGTTCGCGGCCATCGCGGCACGCCGTGCGTTCTACGACGCGATCGTGGTGGCCGACTACCACCTCGCCAGCGCCGAGCGGGCCGCGTCGTACGACGACCGGTTCAGCGCCGCTCAGGTCGACGCGTCCTCGGCGGACTCGGTGGCGGCCCTGTGCCGCGAGCACGGGATCACCCACGTCATGAACGCGGTCGACCCGCGCTTCGTGATGCCGATCTTCGACGGCGCCTTCGCCGCCGGCGCCGACTATCTCGACATGGCGATGTCGCTGTCGAAGCCGCACCCCGAGGCGCCGCACGAGAAGACCGGGGTGAAGCTCGGCGACGAGCAGTTCGCCGCCGCCGAGCGGTGGGAGGCCGCCGGGCGCCTCGCGCTCGTCGGGATCGGCGTGGAGCCCGGGCTCTCCGACGTCTTCGCCCGCTACGCCGCCGACCACGACTTCTCCGAGATCGACGAGCTCGGCACGCGCGACGGGGCCAACCTCACGGTCGAGGGGTACGACTTCGCTCCCTCCTTCTCCATCTGGACCACGATCGAGGAGTGCCTCAACCCGCCGGTGGTCTGGCAGGACGGGGCATGGCACACGACGCCGCCGTTCAGCGAGCCCGAGGTGTTCGACTTCCCCGAGGGCATCGGTCCGGTCGAGTGCGTGAACGTCGAGCACGAGGAGGTGCTGCTGATGCCGCGCTGGGTCGAGTGCCAGCGCGCGACCTTCAAGTACGGCCTCGGCGACGAGTTCATCGACGTCCTCAAGACGCTGCACAAGCTCGGGCTCGACCGCACGGACAAGGTCAGGGTGGCCGGGGTCGAGGTGAGCCCGCGCGACGTCGTCGCCGCCTGCCTTCCCAACCCCGCCGAGCTCGGCCCGCAGATGAAGGGCAAGACCTGCGCCGGCCTGTGGGTGACCGGCACCGGCAAGGACGGCCGGCCCCGGTCGACGTACTACTACCACGTGGTCGACAACGAGTGGACGATGACGGAGTACGGCCACCAGTGCGTGGTCTGGCAGACGGCGATCAACCCCGTGGTCGCGCTCGAGCTGCTCGCCCAGGGCACGTGGAGCGGCGCCGGCGTGCTCGGCCCCGAGGCCTTCGACGCCGTGCCGTTCCTCGACCTGCTGACGTCGTACGGCTCGCCGTGGGGCCGTCGGGAATTGAGTGCCTGAGTGGCTGCGGTGTCCACTCGTGGGCTGACCAAGCACTTCGGAGACATCCACGCCGTGGACGACCTCGACCTCGAGATCGCCGACGGCGAGTTCTTCTCGATGCTCGGGCCGTCGGGCTCCGGCAAGACGACGGTGCTGCGCCTGCTCGCCGGCTTCGAGCGCCCGACGGCCGGCCGCATCGTGCTCGGAGACGCCGACGTGACCGACCTGCCGCCGCACCAGCGCGACGTCAACACCGTCTTCCAGGACTACGCGATCTTCCCCCACATGGACGTGATGGCGAACGTCGAGTACGGCCTACGGGTGAAGAGGGTGGAGCGCAAGGAGCGGCGGCGCCGGGCCGAGCAGGCGCTGGCCGCCGTCCGCCTCGTGGGGTACGG
>JBAUWD010000165.1:0-5378 GCA_049583575.1 Nocardioides sp. | reverse complement strand
CCAGGGCAGACGAAGGCCCCCCACGCACCCGGCAGAGCCCGCCTGCCCTTGCTGCCTTCCGGCCCTGGGGGAGTTCAGCGAGATGCCGCCGCATGGGGGGTTGCCGGCGAGTCTAGGCGACCGTCGCACGACGTACGAAGTCGGCGGCGAGGTCACCCGGAGCGATTTCGTGAGCCCGTCGCACCCCGGGTAGCCTCCTCGGCGGAGGATTCGCCTAGTGGCCTATGGCGCTCGCTTGGAAAGCGGGTTGGGTTAACAGCCCTCGCGGGTTCGAATCCCGCATCCTCCGCCACTCAACCTGGGCGCTGACCAGCACGAACGCCCACCACCGCCAGAATCAGCCCCGTCGGCGTTCGTCGTCTTGGGGGCCCTCAGTCTCAGTTCTAGTCTCAATTGCGCGTCGGCGCCCACCCGCTTCGCGCATCGGTGCGCTACCGAGTCACATTCTGGGTTGTCGCATGCTCTTGCGGTCTCTAACCGTGGAGGTAGGGGAACCAATAGTCGCCCGTGGGGATACTGAACGACAGCCCGTTGCCTGGTCCGGTCCTCGGGCCGCTCCCGAGGTCGGGCACGGTGACCGTGCAGCGGGTGGTCTGGACCGAGCAGGTCTCAAGCCGATAGTGGTCGCCTTCGTGTGCTGCCACGAGCACGGCGAGGGTTTTGTCGGTGAGCCACTGGGTGATGAGCGCGGACCAGGCCGCGGGCTCGAGGCGGACGTGGCTGCCTGTCTTGGTGTCGTAGACCTCTGCGGTGGCGCTGCCCTCGTCGGTGCCGAAGGCGACGTAGCGGCTGTCGGGGCCGAGCAGCGCAGTGCCGCCTCGTGGCCTGCCCAAGTCGACGGTGTGTCCGTCACGAACGGCGGTGATCTCTCCGGAATCCTGGTTTTGCTCGACGAGGACGGCGGTGCTGGCAGCCAGCAGTTGTTCCCCCGGGGGCAGTTGCACCTGTCGTGACGGCATCGCGTCCGCGGCCCGACTCCGATGTGAGGACCAGTTCAAGGTGGCGCGGTAGTAGTACTCGCCGTCAAGCCACCAGGCGCTGTTGTGGTCGAGGCCAACCAGACGCGCTCTGTCGAACTCTCCTGGAGCCATCAGTCCGACCGGCGAAGAACGCGCAGGGCTCGATCGTGTCTGGCCGGTGGCCTGGTTCAGGACAACGAACGAGACCCGCGCGTCAGGCTTGGTCTCATCGACCCATCCGGCCAGCGGGAGACCGGCGACGGCGAAGAGCGGGCCCGGGGTGTGGCCGACCCTGGTGGCCGTGCCGTTCTTCCAGGACCAGACCCGGCCGCGAAGGTCGGTGAAGACCAGGCCGGCCGTGGTTCTCACGTAGCGCCTGACGGGTCGGCCGACGTCGACCCGCGTCCTACCGTCGTGGATCACCGAGCCGTCGGCCCAGCTGAGCGCGGCCGGAGGAGACGAGTCGACCGGTGGCCCGGCACGGTCGGGGCCCCGGGAGAGTCCGACCGTCGTGGCCGTGCCGACGAACAGCGCCGCGACGACGACGCCGGCGAGGCGCTTTCTGTTCCGCCGACGCAGCGCTCTGGCCCCGGCGAGCTCAACGGCGTTCAGGTCGACGGGCTCGAACGAGACCGAGCTGGCGCGATCACGAAGAAGAGTGGAGAGGTCGGCGGTCACAAGAGCTCCTGGATGTCGTCGCCCAGTCGGGCGCGGAGGGTGCCGAGGGCGGCCGCGACCTGGCTCTTCACCGTGCCGACGGTGGTACCCATCGCTTCCGCGGTCTGGGTCTCGGTGAGGTCGTCGTAGAAGCGCAGCACCAGGGCGACCCGCTGCCGTGGCGGCAGTTCGTCCAGTGCAGCCCACAGCGCTGCGCCGGTGGCAACGGCGTCGTCATGTGCCGCGACAGCCCGCTCGGGCACACTCCTGGATGGGCGCTCCGAAGACCACGATCGGCGGCGGAACCAGGTCAGCGCGGTCGTCGTGATCACCCGCCGGGTGTAGGCCTCGGCGTTCGCGGGGTCGCGCAACCGCGGCCACGCTACATACGTCTTGGTCAGCGACTCCTGAACAAGATCCTGAGCCAACGAGACGTCGCCGACCATGAGGTACGCCGCGCGCTGCAACGCCGTCGACCGGGCCTCGACAAATTCCGAGAACCCGCGACGCTCGCGATCGGTCACGTCACACCAGATGCGCTGGAAGGCAGAAAAGGTTGTGTCAGCCCCCCACCGCGGCCGACCTGGACCATCCTTCCGCCTCACCCACCGCCTGCCAAGCAGCAACGCCCCACCACCGCAGGCCGCCCATCAGCCATGACAGGACGGATGGCCGCCAGAGCTCTAGCGCGATCCCGCGGCGTCAGATCGTCGTTGATCGCCGAAGAGCAGGCCTCCGACCCGGTCGGCGACCTCGCGCCGAATGGGGTCTGTGACGTGTTGGTACCGCGCGGCCATAGAGGTGCTGGACCAGCCCATGATCGACATGACAGTCCGCTCGGGAACACCGAGGACCAGCAGCACGGTCGCGGCGGTGTGACGGGCGTCGTGCAGGCGGGCGTGGCGGACTCCGGCGGACTCGAGCAGGGCACGCCACTCGTGGTAGTCGCTGTTGGGTGCGATGGGCCGCCCGACCAGGGTGGTGAACACCCAGCCGCCCTCTTCCCAGAGCGATCCGGCGCGCATGCGTTCCTCGAGCTGCTGTCGCCGATGGTCCTTCAGCAGCGCCACCAACTCCGCAGGCAGGCCGACTACGCGGTTCCCGGCCGCGGACTTCGTCGCGCCGACGATGCCGTTGGTCTGGCGGCGTCGAGGACAGTAGCCAGGAGTCTTGCCGCATTCGCCGTCGCAGCCGTGCTCGTAGACAGGGCGCAGGCGGGTCGCTCGCACCCGCAGCGAGTTGGCCTCCAAATCCACGTCCTCCCATCGCAGGGCCAGTGCCTCGCCCTGGCGCAGGCCGAGCGCCAGAGCGATGGCCCAGCGGGCGCCGTTGCGCCTCCCCTGTGCGGCCGCGAGCAGTCGCTGGACCTCCGCGACAGTGAACGGCTCGACCGGCTCATGCTGGAGGCGCGGAGGACGGACAAGCACTGCTGGGTTGCGTCCGAGGTGTGCACGACGCTCAGCCTCGCCCAGCGCGGTTCGGAGTGTGCGGTGGACCTGGTGGACGGTGGCGGGCCGGGCTCCTGCCTCGGTCATCCGGCGATGGACTGTCTCGATGTGCTCGGGCTCGAGCCGGTCCAGCCGCAGGCTCCCGATCACGGGGAGGAGATGCTTGATGATCGCCGTCCGATACGCCTGATAGCTGGACTCTCGGATGTTCGGGCGGGCGATCTCCTCCAGCCAGTGGAGGAGCCACTTCTCGACCGTCCACGCGCGGCCGGCTTTCGGTACCCGCGCCTCGTCGCGGAGTCTCTCCAGAGCGCGGACCTTGGCGACGACGGTTGCCTTGGACTTGCTCATCACGTGACGACGGTCGAGGCTGCCGTCGTCCTTGCGGCCGACGGTGACCCGTCCGTGCCAGTGGGCGTCCTTGCCGAGGTAGATGCTCGACTGCCGGTTGCCCGCGCGCCCCATGGTCAGGCTCCAGGATCCGCTGGGTGGTGGCGCAAGCGGTCGATGTACTCCTCGATGCATGGGGCCGGGATGCGTCGGAGCCCGCCGATCTGCACGGACTCGACCTCGCCCGTCATGACCAAGCGGTACATCGAGGTACGCCCGATGCCGAGCCGCAGGGCGGCCTCTTCGACCCGGAGCAGCAGCAGGGGCGCGAACTGGTCGTCGCTGTTCTCGAGACGGTTCATGGGCATCTCCTCGTGGCGGTGGCGTGATCCGGTTGGCCCGTGACCGCCGTGCGTCGCGATGAGCCGCGGCAGGTCACCGACGTTCGGACTTGTCTTCCACTTCAAGCGCACACGACGCCGCGAGTGGACTGTGTGTGAGCGAGCCAATTGGCGAGTGTGTGAGCCGGAGTGAGGCGGTCGGAGAGTCCACACCCTCGAGCCTCCAGGCCACGACTCACGACGTCGACCCAAGAAGATCCGTCTGTGGATAGAGCGCCGAAATCGCACAGCCGAGGACGCGATCCCTACCGGCGAGGCGTCACGGCAACGATCAGGTTGGTCAGCGAGCGAACCGTCGAGTCCCACTTGGGATCGCTGAGCTGATCCGTGCGCGCCAGCTCGGCCAGGTGGTCGAGCACCCGCCGGCAGGCGACCGGTGAAGCCATGACTCGGGCAGCGCAATCGCTGACGCCGTGGGCGTCCTGCTCAATGACCCTCTCGACGATCTTCACGGCGATGGCACCGTTGGCGGCCGCGCGTCGCTCCTCGTACGCCGCGCGCTTGCAGCGGTCGGAGCACCAGGTCGCGGGACGACCGGTGGACCGCGGCTGAGGCATTGGCCCTCCACAACGAGGGCAGACGGGCGTGGCCATCACCGCAGCCTAGTGTTTCGTACGGACGAAACCGATCACGCGAGTGCAAAGGGTGTGTGGCACTTCGATCAGAGGTCCGAGTGAGGGGCAGAGGTGTCCGTTCGCGACATCCGGTGCGCTTGAAAGGTCCAAGACGGCGGAAGGGCTCGACATGGGCGCTGTGGCGAACAAGCGGCTGGCGGCGCAGCGCCGCAAGATCAGCCGCCACATCGAGCTCAGCGTTCGACAGGCCGAGCAACGGTGCCCCGAGGCCGCCGAGAGACGGGCCCGGCTCCGAAGCGCGACTCGCGCCGGCAAAAGCGCTGGCGAGGCGCGTAAGCAGGCCGAGAGGCGACTGGCGGATGCGCTGAGGAGGCTCGTCGCCGAAGAACTGAGCATCCGGGAGAGCGCCGAAAGGGTAGGCGTGACCTACCACGCGGCCCGTAGCCTCATCCGAGCAGCGGAGGTGGCCGACGCGGTGCGCGACGAGAACGTCGGGGGTCCGACCTAGCCTGAGGTCGTCAACGATCTGCGTCTGGCAACCGTCGTGGGATCAGAGTCACGGCACTCTGACGCACTAGCGTTGGCGAGCAGCCGAGGAGGTGAATCCGGTCAACGACTACTACACGAAGCCGATCCTGACCGCGCGCGAGACAGCCCGATACCTCGGCATGCCCGAGAGCACCCTCGACCTGTGGCTCCTCGACCGCGGGAAGGCACCTCTGGTCCATGCCGTGACGCCGGAGCGCCGCGGCTGGCCTCGAGTGCCGTTCGTGGGCGTGATCGAGGCCTACGTGCTTCGAGCCCTTCGCGATCTCCAGATGCCCATGGATGAGATCCGCAAGGCGGCCGAGCTCGTGCGCGAGGAGTTCGACGACCCGTACGCGTTGGCTCATCGTCGGATCGTCACTGACGGGGTGGCGCTGTTCGTGAGGATGGCGGACGAGTCCTACGTACACGCTCGGGATCGGCAGATCGCGATCTCGGAGGTCCTGGAGGAGCATCTGATGC
>JBAUWD010000164.1:0-2007 GCA_049583575.1 Nocardioides sp. | reverse complement strand
CTCCGGTACGGCGAGCCGGTGCAGCATCGCGGGCACGACACCGTCGGGCTCGGCGGCCGACGGGCCGAGGCACCAGGTGAGGCGGCGTACGCGGTCGACGCTGAGGGGCGACCCGGCGAGCGGGTGGTCGGGCCGCGCGACGGCGACCACCTCGTAGTTCAGGAACGGCACCTGGACCAGCGTGGGGTCGGGGACCACCCCGGCCGGCCCGATCGCGACGTCGACGGCGCGCGCGATCAGCAGGGAGGGCAGCCGCGAGGCCTGGCGCACGCTCAGCTCGACCTGAAGGTCGTTGGCCCGGCTCGCGAACAGCTCGATCAGCCCCGGCGCGGCATGCTCGGCGAACAGGTTGGAGGCGGCCACGCGCAGCACCCGCTTGCCGGTGCCCGCCTGGTGGACCTCGAGGATGGTGCGGTCCTGGAGCCCGAGGATCTCCACGGCCCGGCTGGCCAGGCGGAGCCCGCCGGGCGTGAACGCCAGCCCCGACGACGTACGACGGAACAGGTCGTCGTCGAACTCCTTGCGCAGCTGTGCCACGTGCATCGACACCGCGGCCTCGCTGACCTTGAGCTCCGCGGCGGCAGCCTTCACGGACCCGAGTCGCACCACGTTCGCGAAGGCCCGCAGCTGGGTCGGGGTCACGCGGGAACTCTAGTGCCGCCTGACAACCCGGACGAGCGCGTCGTACGCCGTCCGGGTGCTGCCGTCGGGCTGCTCGACCTCGCGCCGGACCCGCTCGGCGCGCACGACCTCGAAGCTCTCGCCGGCGAGGTCGGCCAGCACGTCGTCCGCCGTCATCAGCACGGCCGCGTCCTGCGGACCGCCGACGCCCTCGGTGAGGTTGCTGGTGTCGTGGGCGACGAGCAGGAAGGTGCCGCCGGGGCGCAGGGACGCGAAGCCCTGCCGGACCGCGGCCCGACGCTGCTCGGCGACGAGCTGGAGGTACGCCACCACGCACAGGTCGTACGACGCGTCGCCCGACCAGGTCGTCGCGTCCGCGCAGACCCAGTCCACGGGCAGGTCACCGGCCAGGCGCCGGCCCTTGTCGAGTGCGGCCTGGGCGAAGTCCACCGCCGTGACCCGCCAGCCGCGCCGCGCGAGCCAGATCGCGTTCCGGCCCTCGCCGGCCGCGAGGTCGACGGCCCGGCCCGGCGACAGCTCGGCCAGCTCCGCCTCGACGAACCGGTTGGGCGTGGCCGACCAGACCAGCTCCGTCTCGCGGTACCGCTCGTTCCACGACTCGGCATCCATGCGCCCATTGTCGCGGCCGATCCGTCCGGCGCGCGATCGACCCCCCGTCGTAGGGTCGCGTCATGCACCGTTCACGCATCGGCGTCGTCCTGGTCGACCACCCCGTCGAGTCGTACGACGCAGCCGCGGCGTTCTGGGCGGCGGCCCGCGGCTCCGAGCGCACCGGCTCGTTCACCGACGACGACCCCTACGAGTCGCTGGCCCGACTGCCCGGCGGGGTGCTGCTGGAGCTCCAGCGCACCGGTGCCGGCACGCCACCGCGCGTCCACCTCGACATCGAGTCCGACGACGTACCGGCCGAGATCGCGCGGCTCGAGGAACTCGGTGCCCAGGTCGTCACCCCCCACGACGGGTGGGCGGTCCTCACCGACCCCGGCGGCCTGGTCTTCTGCGTCGTACCGGTCCAGTCGGGCGACGACTTCGAGGCACACGCGACGAGCTGGGCCTGACCCGGTGGCCCGCGGGTCCCGTCCGAGCGGCGCCACCGCCGCGATCCGGGTCCTGGAGCGGGCCGAGGTGCCCCACGTGCTGCATCCCTACGAACACGACCCCAGGGCGGACTCCTTCGGGGTGGAGGCCGCGCGGGCGCTGGGTGTCGACGAGTCGCGGGTGTTCAAGACGCTGCTGGCGGACGTGGACGGCGCGCTCGTGGTCGCGGTGGTTCCGGTGGCATGCCGGCTCGACCTCAAGGCGCTGGCGCGGGCACACGGCGGCCGGAGGGCCGCTCCGGCCGACCCGGCGGCCATCGCCCAGGGC
>JBAUWD010000163.1:0-1673 GCA_049583575.1 Nocardioides sp. | reverse complement strand
GAGCCCTGGCGGGCGCGACCGGTGCCCTTCTGGCGGTACGGCTTGGCGCCGCCACCGCGCACGTCGCCCCGGGTCTTCGTCGCGTGGGTGCCCTGCCGCGCGGCGGCGAGCTGGGCGACGACGACCTGGTGGATCAGCGGGACGTTGGTCTGCACGTCGAAGATCTCGGCAGGCAGGTCGACCGCCACCGTCGTGGGCGTGGAGCTGGATGTGGCCATCTGGGTCAGGCCCCCTTCGCAGCGGAGCGGACGAGGACTATGGCGCCGCGCGGTCCGGGGACGGCGCCCTTGACGAGCAGCAGGCCCCTCTCGGCATCGACGGCGTGGATCGTGAGGTTCTGGGTGGTCTGGCGCACGCCACCCATCCGGCCGGCCATCCGCATGCCCTTGAACACGCGCCCCGGGGTGGCGCAGGCACCGATCGAGCCCGGCTTGCGGTGGTTCTTGTGCGCGCCGTGGGACGAGGACACGCCGTGGAAGCCGTGCCGCTTCATGACGCCCGCGAAGCCCTTGCCCTTGGTCGTGCCGGTGACATCGACGACCTGGCCGGCCTCGAACGCCTCGGCGGTGACCTCCTGGCCGAGCGAGAACTCGGCGGCGTCGCCCGTGCGCAGCTCGACGAGGTGGCGGCGCGGAGTGACGCCCGCCTTCTCGAAGTGGCCCGTGAGCGGCTGGGTGACCTTGCGCGGGTCGATCGCGCCGTAGGCGAGCTGCACCGCGGCATACCCATCGGTCTGCGCAGAGCGGACCTGGGTGACGACGCAGGGGCCGGCCTTGATGACGGTGACGGGGACGAGCTTGTTGTCGGCGTCCCACACCTGGGTCATGCCGAGCTTCTCGCCCAGCAGACCCGTGACGGTCCTGGTGGCAGTGTCAGTCATGGTCGTCAGCCTCAGAGCTTGATCTCGATGTTGACGTCGGCGGGCAGGTCGAGACGCATCAGCGAGTCGACGGCCTTCGGCGTCGGGTCGATGATGTCGATGAGGCGCTTGTGCGTGCGCATCTCGAAGTGCTCGCGGCTGTCCTTGTACTTGTGGGGCGAGCGGATGACCACGAAGACGTTCTTCTCCGTGGGCAGCGGCACCGGGCCGACCACCGTGGCGCCGGCACGGGTGACCGTGTCGACGATCTTGCGCGCCGAGCTGTCGATGACCTCGTGGTCATACGACTTCAGGCGGATGCGGATCTTCTGTCCCGCCATCTGCGTTCCCGTCTCTCTCTCGCCGTCACTGTCCTGGGCCGGAGCCCTGAGTCTCCGACCCCCGCGGTCGGGTGTGTCGCGGCTGCTTCGCAGCCCCGCGACATACGCTTTCGCGTGTCCCTGAGCGGATGGTCCGAACCCGGTGGAACCGGGGCTTGGCTTGCCCGATGTGTCGCCCCGCCGACGGCGGTTCGATTCGTTGGCACCGGGATCGCGGCGAGGGCCCCCGTGGGGCCGCCGTCGCGTACCAAGCAACCGGTCTAGTGTGCCAGAGCCGTTGCCGCTCGACCAAATCGAGCGCGGCCGGCCGGCCCGCTCGGGGGGCCAGCGCCGGGAACCCGCCCTCGGGACCGGGGTATCAGCGGGGCCTGGGGCCCCTCCTCGTGGTATCGGCGCTCCGACCGTGGAGGCGGCGCGCACCACTTGGGGGAAGGAACCACCATGTTCACACGCTCGTCTCACCTCGTCCGCCT
>JBAUWD010000162.1:0-4021 GCA_049583575.1 Nocardioides sp. | reverse complement strand
CGGCGGCCCTGTGCGGCGGCGGCGGCCAGGGCGATGCGCTGGTTGTGCACGTACCCGCGTGACGGGTCGTCGCTCGACGGGTGACGTCGGCGAGCTGGTCCGGCGTGCCCGTGAGGGCGACCCGCGCGCGGTCGCGCGGCTGATCTCCCTGGTGGAGGACGAGTCACCCCTGCTGCGCGAGGTGATGGCGGCGCTCGCGCCGTACGCCGGCCATGCCCAGATCGTCGGCATCACCGGGTCCCCGGGCGTGGGCAAGTCCACCTCGACCTCGGAGCTCGTGCGCGAGCTCCGAGCGGTCGGGCGGCGCGTGGGCGTGCTCGCGGTCGACCCCTCGTCGCCGTTCTCGGGCGGTGCCCTGCTGGGCGACCGGGTGCGGATGCAGGACCACGCCCTCGACCGCGACGTCTACATCCGGTCGATGGCCTCGCGTGGCCATCTCGGCGGCCTGGCGTGGACGACCCCGCAGGCGTTGCGCGTGCTCGACGCCGCGGGGTGCGACGTGATCCTCGTCGAGACGGTCGGGGTCGGGCAGAGCGAGGTCGAGATCGCCGGGCTCGCCGACACCACGCTGGTGCTGATGGCGCCGGGCATGGGCGACGGCATCCAGGCGGCCAAGGCCGGGATCCTCGAGATCGGCGACGTCTACGTGATCAACAAGGCCGACCGCGACGGTGCCGACCAGGTACGCCGTGAGCTGCGCTCGATGCTCGCTCTGGCCGACCGGCCCGCCGACGCATGGCGGCCGCCGATCGTGAAGACGATCGCGTCGAAGGGGGAGGGGATCGACGAGGTCGTCACCGAGGTCGCCCGGCACCTCGCCTGGCTCGAGTCGTCCGGGGAGCTCGCCGCGCGTCGTACCCGACGCGCCCGCGACGAGATCGAGGCGATCGCCGTCACCGCGCTGCGTCGGCGCTGGGGCGACGTACACGGGCGCTCGGAGCTCGACGACCTGGCGGCCGCCGTCGCCGCGGGGGAGTCCGATCCCTACGCCGCCGCGGAGACCCTGCTCGCGGAGCTCTGAGACCCCGATCGTCGGCCGCCGCGCCGCTCCCACCCGACGCCGAGTCGGCATATGACGACTCGGCGAGATTTCGATGCCTGTTTGCGCCGACTCGGCGTGAGGAGTCGTCGCACCGGACCCGGTCGGAGTCGGTGGTCGGGATTAGGCTGCCGGCCATGCCGCGTCTGCCCTTCGACCCGATCGACGAGGCCGCCCTGCAGTGGGGGAGGCGGTGGGAGGGCGTCCCGGCGATGCACGCCGTGACCTCCCTGATGCGGGTGCAGCAGCTGGTGCTCGGCCGCCTGGACGCGATCCTGCGGCCGCACGGCCTCACCTTCGCCCGCTACGAGGCGCTCGTGCTGCTCTGCTTCTCCTCGCGCGGGTCGCTGCCGCTGGGCAAGATGGGCGAGCGACTGCAGGTGCATCCGACGTCCATCACCTCGATCGTGCAGCGGCTCGAGGCCGACGGACTCATCACCCGTCGCCCGCATCCCGTCGACGGCCGAGCCGTGCTGGCCGAGATCACCGATGCGGGCCGCGCGGTGGTCGAGCGCGCCACCAGCGAGCTGATCGGTGCCGACTTCGCGCTCGGGGCACTGGGTGACGACGAGCTCGGCCAGCTGTCTGCGCTCCTCGCGCCCGTGCGCCGCGCGGCCGGCGACTTCGCGTAGCGCATGACCACCGCCGACGCGGTACGCCGAGTGGGCCTGGTGCTGCCCCGGGCCTACGAGGTCGAGGTGCGCGGCCGCTCGAAGCTGAGAGTGAGGCAGATCGTCTTCGTGGCCTTCTCGCGTGACGAGACGACGATGGGGTTCGGCTTCCCCAAGGCGGAGCGCGACGGCCTCGTGGCCTCCGACCCCGAGACGTTCTTCCTGCCCGGTCCGGCCGACCTGCGCTACCAGTGGGTGTGTGCCCACCTCGACCGGCTCGGTGACGACGAGATGCGCGAGCTGGTCACCGACGCCTGGCGGATGTGCACGCCGCAGATGCTCCACGAGCTGCCGGAGCTGCCCGCTCCGGCGGCCCGCGTCTGGGACCTGATCGAGCGGCGGGAGTGGCACGACGTACGACCGCTGCTGCACCCCCGCCTCCACTTCGACGACGGAGACGTCTCGGTGCGGGGCCGGGCGCGCGTACTCGACCACCTGGCCGGGCTCCCGACCCCCCGTCCGCCGACGGAGGTCGAGGTGCGCGACGGCCGGCTGTACCGCTGGCGACGGTGAGCCGCACCAGTCGGACACCAGGGCCGCGCTGCTGGCCGATCTGCTGGGCTAGGCGGATTTAGTAGGACGTCCTAGTATCTGGGTATGGACGACATGGTCTCGACAGGCTCGACCGGCGACGGCGTCTCGACAGGCTCGACCGGCGACGGGGTCTCGACAGGCTCGACCGGCGACGCGGGGGGTTCCGCCCGGTCCCGCTGGCAGGCCCGGTACGACGCGTCGCGCGTGCGCGACGCCGACTTCACGACCCTGTCCGGGATGACCGTCGAGCCGGCGTACGGGACCGAGACCTCCGAGTGGCCCGGCGAGTTCCCGTTCACCCGCGGGCTCTATCCCACCGGCTACCGCGGGCGCACCTGGACCATCCGGCAGTTCGCCGGCTTCGGCAACGCCGAGCAGACCAACGAGCGGTACCGGATGATCCTCGGGCGCGGCGGCGGTGGGCTGAGCGTGGCCTTCGACATGCCGACGCTGATGGGTCGCGACTCGGACGACCCGATGAGCCTCGGTGAGGTCGGCCACTGCGGCGTGGCGATCGACTCCGCGGCCGACATGGAGCGGCTCTTCGACGGGATCGACCTCGGGGCGGTCACCACCTCGATGACCATCAGCGGGCCGGCGGTCCCGGTGTTCTGCATGATGCTGGTCGCTGCCGAGCGGGCCGGGGTCGACACGAGCACGCTCAACGGCACCCTGCAGACCGACATCTTCAAGGAGTACATCGCCCAGAAGGAGTGGCTGTTCGCGCCCGAGCCGCACCTGCGCCTGATCGGCGACCTGATGGAGTACTGCACGGAGCGGATCCCGGCGTACAAGCCGCTCTCGGTGTCCGGCTACCACATCCGGGAGGCCGGCTCGACGGCCGCGCAGGAGCTCGCGTTCACCCTGGCCGACGGCTTCGGGTACGTCGAGCTGGGTCTCAGCCGGGGGCTCGACGTCGACGTCTTCGCCCCCGGGCTGTCGTTCTTCTTCGACGCGCACGTCGACTTCTTCGAGGAGATCGCGAAGTTCCGTGCGGCCCGCCGCATCTGGGCGCGCTGGCTGCGCGACGTGTACGGCGCGCGCAGCGAGAAGGCGCAGTGGCTGAGGTTCCACACCCAGACCGCCGGGGTGTCGTTGACCGCCCAGCAGCCCTACAACAACGTCGTGCGCACGGGCATCGAGGCCCTGTCCGCGGTGCTCGGCGGCACCAGCTCGCTGCACACCAACGCCCTCGACGAGACCCTGGCGCTGCCGAGCGAGCAGGCCGCCGAGATCGCGCTGCGCACCCAGCAGGTGATCATGGAGGAGACCGGCGTCGTCAACGTCGCCGACCCGCTCGGCGGCAGCTGGTACGTCGAGGCCCTCACCGACCAGATCGAGGCCGAGGCGAACGCGATCTTCGACCGCATCCTGGCGATGGGTGGCTCCGACCTGACGCACGCCGACGCCGAGGGGCTGGCCGAGGCGACCCGCCAGGCCGTGGTCCCGACCGGCTCGACCGGCGGCCGAGCCGGGGTGGGGCCGGTGACGAGGGGCCTGCTGCGCGGCATCGAGGACGGCTGGTTCATGTCCGAGATCGCCGAGGCCGCCTTCCGCTACCAGGTGGCGCTGGAGAAGGGCGACAAGAAGATCGTGGGCGTCAACGTGCACCCCGACTCGATCACGCACGACCTCGAGATCCTGCGGGTCTCCCACGAGGTCGAGCTGGAGCAGGTGCGCGCGCTCGCGGCGCGTCGTACGACTCGTGACGAGGCCGCCGCGCGGGCAGCGGTCGAGCGGATGGTCGAGGTCGGGCGCACCGACGGCAACATGATCG
>JBAUWD010000161.1:0-3702 GCA_049583575.1 Nocardioides sp. | reverse complement strand
GCCCTGCCGCCGGTCTCGACGACGAGCTGAGCGCGCAGCTGCCCGCGGTCGAGTGCGGTCGCCCAGTCGACGGTGAAGCTGATGCTCAGGATCATCGAGCCCGCGATCGCGGCGATCGCCAGGATCGGCGCCGCGGTCGAGGCGGTCGTCCGTCCGGCGGCACGCACTCGGTCACGCGCGAGCCTGGCGGCGACGTCGCGGCGGACGAACGGTGCGGCCAGCCAGCCGGCGAGGAGAGGGAAGAGTACGCCGCCGAAGCAGACCAGTCCGATCACGACCACCTCGGGCACCAGGATCGAGGCGACGAGTGCGAACAACGGATCCAGCTGCGAGCTCAGGACGACCGCCACGACCGAGCTGCACAGGCACACCAGGCCGACCAGGAACTGGATCGTGCTGACGCGCCGGCGCTCGACCGACGACTCGAGGAGTGCAGCCGTCGGGCTGATCCTCGCGGCCCGACGGGAGGCGCGCCATGCGCCGACCAGGGCCACGGTCATCCCCGTCGGTGCGGCGATCAGGGTGGCCGCCCACGGTTTCGGCGCACCGAGCAGCACGGGGGTGATTCCGCGGTGCTGCAGCAACCGCACCGCCGTGGCTGCGAATCGCGCCCCCCGGCGCTGACCGGCAGCTGTTCGGCTAACGCTTCGCCGGCCTCCGGCGCCGGAGCCGTCGCACCGTCAGCGGACCGACCAGCCGCGGGCCGGCGAGCTTGGACTCCAGCCGTCGCGCCTCGCGCTGGATCGGCTGGGCGAGGTATTCGCCCAGGATGGCACCCGAGCTCAACGCGATCGCGATGGCCGCGGCAGTGACCATCGCCAGTAGTGCGGCGCTGGCGTCGGTGCTCAGCAACGCCAGACCGCGGTAGATGGAGAGACCGGGAAGGAATGGCGTGATGCCGGTGGCCACGACGACCAGCGTCGGGATCCGGGCACGCGACGCGACCGGGAAGCTGACGAGCCCGAGCAGCAGCGCGGCCAGTGCGGAGGACCACGCGAGCCCGACACCTTGCTGGAGGGCGACGCCGTACAGCGCGATCGCGGTGCCGGCCACCACAGCAATCGGCAGCAGGGCCCGCGCGGGGGCGTACGCCGCGAACGCATACGCGGCCGCGGCGACCCCGCCACCGACGATCATGACGGGGATGTCGGCGAGCCGGTAGGCGCCCGGGACGACGCGGCCGAGGGCGATCCCGAGCCCATGGGTGACCTGGAGCCCTCCGCTGACACCGGCGACGATGCCCGCGGTCGCGAGGAAAGCCTCGAGGATCCGGGCGCCGGCGGTCACGGGGAATCCCGTCAGCGCGTCCTGGATCGCGCCGAGGAAGTTCACGCCGGCCAGCAGCATCACGATGCTGGTCGAGATCACCAGACTCGACGAGATTCGGGCCGAGGTCGACGAGACGCCGACGGCGATCAGCGTCGCGAGGAGGCCACCAGCCACCTGCTGGTAGAACGTCGGCAGCCGCCGGCGGCCCATCTGCCGCCGTAGGACGTCCACGACCATCGCCGCCACCGAGGCCACCGCGGCGACCAGCCAGTCGCCACCGAGCACCAGCCCGACGCCCCCGCCCATCACGCCGAACGCGAGCGTCACCGCCCACCGGGGTCGCCTGTGACCCGTGGAAGTGATCCGGTTGAGCCGCGCGGTGGCCTCCGCGCGGTCGATGTCGCCCGCCACCAGATCACGGATCAAGTGGTCCACGTCGGTGAGGTCGCCGTAGTCGACCTCGCGATAGCGCACATGGCGGATCTGGATCTGCGCTGGCTCGTCGGGCGAGGTCTGGTGGCTCATGGTGAGCTCGGTGAACATGACGTCAGCGGTGTAGCCACGCAGGCCGCACGCCCACGCGACGTTCCGCATCGACGCGCTCACGTCGCTCGCGCCCGCACCCGAGGACAGCAGCAGCTCGCCGATCCTCAGGGCCAGGCTCATGGACGCGGCAACGCCGCGGCTGTCGCGCTCCCCGGGGGCAGGCAGGTCGGCGGAGTCGGAGGCGGGAGACATGGCGGCGACCAGTCTGCCGTCCCGGCCAGGTGCCGTCCGTCACCCGACCGCAGGCTGGATCCTCGATCAGTCCGAGGCGAACGGGTGAGGCCGCGGTCGGCCCGCCGCGGTCTGGCGGGTGGATCGGGCGTCGCTCGAGGTTGTGCTGGGACTTGTCATGTTGCTGTCCTGACGGGTCGGCACGCATGTTTCCGGGCGTGCTTCGGGCACGGGCACGAGGCCCATCTGGTGCCGCTGTTTGACCCGTCGCTGCGAGGAGTGAATCCCTGCGTTGACCAGCGGTCATTTCTAGGTGGAGCCAAGGGGACTCGCACCCCTGACCCCCTGCTTGCAAACGCGCCTGGAAGCAGGGGATGGAGTAGTAATATGGCTCTGACCTGCGGAAACACATGGACGTAATACGACGCTTGGGGGCAGGAACTGCCGTTCCTACCCCCAAGTGGCCCCCAGATCCTGCTGTTCAAGCAGGGGGATAGACATGCAGCCCGCAGGTTCAGGCGGCTCAACCCGATCGGGAGGGATGGTCACATGGTCAGACGACGAGGATTCGGCGAGGTCGAGCGCAGGTCGGGCCCAGCCGGGGTCACCTACCGCGCCCGCTACACGATGCCCGACGGCACCCGGTACTCCCGCACGGTCGGCACGAAGCTGGATGCGGAGGCCTGGCTGATGCACGAGCGCACCCTGATCGACCAGGACACGTGGACGCCGCCGACCATGCGGAAGGTGGCCGAGCAACGGAGACAGGCCCAGGCCCGGTACAACACGGTCGGCAGGTACGCCGAGCGCTATCTGCGGGAGCGCCAGCTTCGTCCGAACACGCTGCACGGCTACCGGGCTCTCCTGGACAGGCGGATCCTGCCCTACTTCGGCGAGATACCGCTGAGCGAGGTCACGCTGTCGGAGATCAAGAGCTGGCGAGCGTCGCTCCCCGAGTCCACGCTGTCGAGCAACGCCGCGGCCTACCGGCTGCTCCGCTCGATGCTGGTGGCCGCCGAGGAGGAGGAGCTCATCGATCGCGCCCCTCCGAAGATCCGCGGTGCCAGCACGGCGCGCGTCCAGCGGATCGCGGTGCCGGCGACCCTGGACGAGATCGACGTCATCACCGACGCGATGCCGGACCACCTCAAACTCCTGATCGTGCTCGCCGCGTTCGTCGGGCTGCGTCAGGGCGAGCTGCTCGAGCTGCGCCGCTCCGACCTCGACGGCGTCACCGGCCGGATCAGCGTCAGCCGCAAGGTCGACAAGGAGGCCAAGCCCGCAGCCGCCGGCGCATGCCCCCAGTGCGGCCGCCCGATCAGCTCGCCCAAGACCGCCAGCGGCACTCGCATCGTCCACGTGCCGCCGCCGTTCCTGCCGATGCTCCAACGACACCTGCTCGACCACTGCGCCCCAGGCCGCAACGGCCTGCTCTTCCCCGGCGACCGCACCGACCACATGAGCGTGCGCTACCTGATGGACCGCTTCCGCGCGGCCCGCGAGAAGGCGGACCGGCCGGACCTCACCGTCCATCACCTCCGCCACACCGCGCTCACCCTCGCCGGCCAGCACGGCGCCACCGCCGCCGAGCTCCAGGCCCGCGCCGGCCACGCTTCCCTGGCGGCGATGGCGATCTACCAGCACGCCACCCTCGATCGCGATAAGGCACTGGCCGAACGGATCGGCGCGACCTACGACGCTTGGGCCAACAAGCGC
>JBAUWD010000160.1:0-3823 GCA_049583575.1 Nocardioides sp. | reverse complement strand
GCCCGCCGCTCTCACCCGGGGGCTGCGGCTGCGCCTCCGGGGCGCGGGCCGTCGGGCCGGTTAGCGTGAGTGGTGTGGAGCCGTGGAACACGTTCGTCGAGGGTGACAACCTCGACGTGCTCGGCCGGCTCGCCGGACACGGAGCGCAGTACGACGTGGTCTACCTCGACCCGCCGTACAACACCGGCAACCCGTTCGCCTACAACGACCGCGTCGCGGGTCCGCGCACCGACCGCCACCGGGCTTGGCTCTCCTCGATCCGGCCGCGGCTCGAGGCGGTCCGCGAGCTGCTGGCCGAGCGTGGTGCGGTCTTCGTCAGCATCGACGACCACGAGGTGGCACACCTGCGGCTGCTGATGGACCAGGTCTTCGGCGAGGACTCCTTCGTGGCGCAGATCGTGGTCAACCTCAACCCGAAGGGGCGCCAGCTCGGTGCGGGTTTCGCCACCTCGCACGAGTACCTCCTGGTGTACGCCCGGTCGCTGCCGGACTGTGCCCTCGACCCGTCGAGCCCGTCGATCGTCGACCCGGCCGACTTCCCGCTCACCGCGGACGACGGCCGGCACCACCGGCGGCTGCCTCTGCGCAACACGAACAAGAAGTTCAACCCGATCACGGCGCCCACCATGCACTTCGCGATCTACGGGTCACCGGACTCGGGCCGGGTCTCCGCGGAGCCCTTCGCCGGGTGCCTCGAGATCAAGCCGGTGTTCGGCGACGGAGCCCCGGCCGTCTGGCGCTGGTCCGCGGCCCGCATCGCCGCCCGACCCGACGACCTGGTCTGCCGCTGGGTCGGTGGGGCGACCGGCCGACGCGCCGACGTGTACCAGCTGGACTGGCTGCACGAGGGCCGGCGCAAGAAGCTGCGGACGATCTGGCTCGCGGCTGAGATCGGCTCGACCGACACCGCGGTCGCCGAGCTCAAGGCACTGGTCGGTCACCTGTTCGAGTCGCCCAAGCCGACCGGGCTGCTCCGGCGGATCCTGGAGACCATGCCCGACGACGCGCGCGTGCTCGACCCGTACGCCGGCAGCGGTACGACGGGGCACGCGGTCGCGCTGCAGAACTCCGTCGACGGTGGCCGGCGGACCTGCCTGTCGGTCAACTCGCCCGAGCCCACCCGTCCCGGCTCCAACGCCGACCTCGCGGGCTACGCGCGGGTCAGCGACGTCACCCGCGCGCGCCTGCGTGCGGTGGCCGACGCGGTGGGTGGCGGGTTCGCCGAGCTCGACTGGTAGGTCGGTCCTCCGGGGGGAGCGCCATGATGGGCGCATGACGAGTCGAGTAGCAATGGTGACCGGTGGTTCGAGCGGCATCGGGGAGCAGACGGCGCTACGCCTGCAGGCGGCCGGCTTCACGACGTACGCCGTGGCGCGCCGGGTCGAGCGGATGCAGCCGCTGGACGCCGCGGGCGTGACTGCGTTCGCGATGGACGTCACCGACGACGCGTCGATGGTGGCCGGCATCGAGCGCGTCATCGAGGAGCAGGGACGCATCGACGTGCTGGTCAACAACGCGGGGTACGGGTCGTACGGCGCCGTCGAGGACGTGCCGATCGACGAGGCCCGGAGGCAGTTCGAGGTCAACGTCTTCGGCCTGGCCCGCCTGACCCAGCTGGTGACGCCGCACATGCGCGAGCAGGGCAGCGGCCGGATCATCAACGTGGGCAGCATCGGCGGGAAGTTCTACGAGCCCCTGGGGGCGTGGTACCACGCCACGAAGTTCGCGGTGGAGGGCTTCAGCGACAGCCTGCGCGTCGAGCTCGCGCCGTACGGCATCGAGGTGGTGATCGTCGAGCCCGGGCCGATCCTCACCGAGTGGAACGCGATCTCGCGGGAGAGTCTCGTCGAGACCAGCCGCGGCGGGGCCTACGAGGAGCGCGCCGAGGCCGTGCGCCGGCGGATGGAGAAGGCCGACAGTCCCCGCACCGCCAGCGGCCCCGAGGTCGTCGCCAAGAAGATCGTCAAGGCCGCCACCACCGCTCACCCGAGAGGGCGCTATCCCGTCGGCCGGGGCGCCGGCACGATCGTCGGCGCCCGGCGGGTGCTGCCCGACCGCGCTCTCGACGCGATCATCTCCCGTCTCTA
Organism: Nocardioides sp.; assembly: GCA_049583575.1. GTDB lineage: Bacteria > Actinomycetota > Actinomycetes > Propionibacteriales > Nocardioidaceae > Nocardioides. Next base: position 1,736 of record JBAUWD010000160.1, on the reverse strand, counting down.
CTCGTAGCCCTCGCGTCGACCCGCGCCGAGCGGGGATGCCGAGTACCGCTACAGCCCGGCCGCCAGCTCCAGGGCATCGAGCTCGGCGTCGAGGTGGGTCAGCAGGCGCTGGAGGTGTGGGACGGTACGGCGGCAGCCGGTCAGCCCGAAGGCCATCTGGTCGGAGTAGGAGTTGCAGGTGATGTTGAGGGCCATGCCGTCGATGGGGATCGACAGCGGGTAGGTGCCCATCAGCTGCATGCCGTTGAAGTACTGCGTGCTGCGCGGCCCGGGCACGTTGCTGATGATGAGGTTGTACGGCGGCTTCACGATGCCCCCCAGCCGCAGCATCGGCCCGAGGATGGCCGGCGCCTGGCCGATGGCGCTCATCGCCAGGATCTGCACCGGCGTCATCTCGGCCAGGGCCCGCTTGCCGTCGACCATCGAGTGGTGGACGGCCTGCAGCCGCTCGCCGGGGTCGGCCAGGTCGGTGCCGAGCTTCACCATCACCGAGCCGACCGCGTTCCCGCCGGAGGCCGAGGCGACGTGGGACTCCTTGGCCTTCAGCCCCACGGGGACCATCGAGACGAGGGTGGTGTCGGGCAACGCGTCGAGCTCCAGCAGGTAGGTGCGCATGGCGCCGCTGCACATCGCCAGCACGACGTCGTTCATCGTCGTACCGGTCGCCTTGCCGATCGCACGGAGCCGGTCGATGGGCCAGTCCTGGGCGGCGAAACGGCGTGCCGCGGTGATCGGCTGGTTGAGGATCGTGCGGGGTGCGTAGAGCGCCAGCGCCGAGGTCTCGTTGCGCACCGACCGGGCCAGTGTCTTGATCAGCGCTCCGGGGAGGCCGGCGGCCTCGGCGCCGATGCCGAGCGCGGCCCGCATCGCCTGCACGGGTACGTCGGACAGGCCGGTCTCGGTGTCGTCGCGCGCCTCGTGCACCCGTGCCGTGGTCGGGTGGTTCGCCCACGGCGCCGGCATGCCGGTACGGGTCGGGTCGCTCGAGAGGATGCTCTGCAACAGTCGCATCGCCGAGATGCCGTCGACCAGGGCGTGGTGGAGCTTGCAGTACATCGCGACGCGGCCGTCGCGCAGCCCCTCGATGAGGTGCCACTCCCAGAGCGGCCGCTCGTAGGCGAGGCGGCTGGAGTGCAGGCGCGAGCAGAGCTCGAGGAGCTCGCGGACGCGACCGGGCTTGGGCAGGGCGCTGTGGCGGACGTGGTACTCGATGTCGAACTGGTCGTCGTCGACCCAGACCCACTGCCCGCCGGTCCGGACCGACCGCACGGGGTGCTTGAGGAACAGCGGCGCGACGTCCTCGGCCTCGATCAGCTCCTTGTACAGCTCGCCGACGTAGTTGCGCCCCGCGCCCTCCGGCTTGCGGAACAGCTGGAGACCCCCGACGTGCATCGGCATCCGCCGGTTCTCCGCCATCAGGAAGCCGGCGGCGGTCGGGTCCAGGGGATGCACCATGGGGCCGATCCTCGCCGCTGGCCCCCGGAGTCACAAGGGCGCGCCTCCCTGGTCGAGCCTGCCGTTCACGTCGCCCATCACGTCGGTCGAGCATGCGCTTCGCGTCGGTCGAGCCTGTCGAGACCCTCTGGCAGGATCGGCGGCATGCAGGCGGGACGGTGATGTGGGTCCTCCACGTCGACCTCGACCAGTTCATCGCGGCGGTCGAGATGCTGCGGCGGCCCGAGCTGGTCGGTCTGCCGGTGGTGGTCGGCGGCCGCGGCGACCCGACCGAGCGCGGC
>JBAUWD010000159.1:0-3347 GCA_049583575.1 Nocardioides sp. | reverse complement strand
ATGGGAACCTCGTCACGCCTCCTGCGGCTGCTGTCGCTGCTCCAGACCCCACGCGACTGGACGGGCGCCGAGCTCGCCACCCGGCTCGAGGTCAGCCCGCGCACGATCCGCAACGACATCGAGCGACTGCGCGCGCTGGGCTACCCGGTCCACGCCACGCGTGGCTCGATCGGGGGCTATCGCCTGGAGGCCGGCGCGTCGATGCCGCCGCTGCTGCTCGACGACGAGGAGGCGGTGGCGGTCGCAATCGGCCTGCGCACGGCGACGGGCGGCGCGGTGACCGGGATCGAGGAGACGTCGCTGCGTGCGCTGGCCAAGCTCGAGCAGGTGCTGCCACCCAGACTCCGGCGCCAGGTCAGCACGCTCCAGCGGGTCACCGTCCACGTCCGGCGGGGGAGCGGGCCGACCGTCGACCCGGCGATGCTCACCGACCTCGCCCGCCTGTGTCGCGAGCGGCTGCGCCTGCGGTTCGACTACTCGGACCGGCGGGACACGGCATCGCAACGGCGGGTCGAGCCGTACCGGATCGTCAATGCCGGCCAGCGCTGGTACCTCGTCGCCTGGGACAACGACCGCGAGGACTGGCGCACGTTCCGGCTCGACCGGCTCGCCCACGTCGAGGCGACGACCTGGCGGTTCCGTCCGCGCGAGCACGACGACCCCGCCGAGTTCGTCCAGCGCGGGGTCGCCAGTGCGGCGTACCGGTTCCCGGCGCGGGTGGTCGTGCACGCGCCGCTCGCGGAGGTCGCCGAGCGCACCAGCGTCCGCTCCGTCGTCCTCGCGGCTGTCGACGACGAGCACACGCTGCTCGAGGCGGGTGCCGAGACGCTCTACGGCCTCGCCTTCCATCTCTCGTGGCTGGGCTGGGAGTTCGAGGTGCAGGACCCACCTGAGCTCCGGGACGCTCTGGCCGAGATGGGCGGACGCGCCCTCCGTGCGGCCGGCCGGACATAGGCTCCGCCCATGCGGCCCCGACCCCTGCTGCCCCGACCTCTGCTTCGCCGGCGCCCCGCGGCGTACGCCGTCCTCCTGGCGCTGCTCGTGGCCCTGACGGCTGCTCCGAGCCGGGCCCGGACGATCTCCCTGCCGCCGACGGGCACCGACTGGGACTACCAGCTCGGCGGCCCGCGGTCGGTCCCCGCCCACGTCGGCATCGTCGAGCGCGACCGCCGCGCCGCTCCCGTGGCCCGCAGGTACAACATCTGCTACGTCAACGGATTCCAGACGCAGGTGGACGAGAAGAGGTTCTGGCACCGCGACGGGCACTGGTCGCTGGTGCTGAAGCGCAACGGGAAGCCGGTCGTCGACTCCGTCTGGGGTGAGTGGCTGCTCGACATCAGCACGCACGCCAAGCGCACCGCTCTCGCGAAGATCATGGGGCGGTGGACGGCCAGGTGCGCGAAGGACGGCTTCGACGGCGTCGAGTACGACAACCAGGACTCCTTCACCCGCAGCCATCACCTGCTCACCTCGGCCGATGCCGATGCGTACTCCAGGCTCCTGGTCGCGCGCGCCCACCGCTCGGGTCTCGCCGCCGCCCAGAAGAACCGCGCCGGCTGGGACGGCACGGCGGTGGGCTTCGACTTCGCGGTCGCCGAGCAGTGCGGGCAGTACCACGAGTGCGGCAGCTACGTCGCCCACTACGGTCGCCACGTGCTCGCCGTCGAGTACCACGACAGGGCCTTCCGCTACACCTGTCGGAACTGGTCCGACAAGATCGCCGTCGTACGACGCGACGTGGACCTCACCAGGCACGGAACGCGTCGCTGGTGCTGACCCGCGCCTCTGGAAGACTGCCCGGGTGACCGAGGCCGGCCTGCCGTACGCGAGAGCGATCGGCGACTCGGGGCCCCCGGTGGTCTTCCTGCACGGCCTGTTCGGCCAGGGGCGGAACTGGACGCAGATCGGCAAGGCCCTCGCCGACCGGCACCGGGTGCTCCTCGTCGACCTGCCCCATCACGGTCACTCGGACTGGGAGGACGGCTTCGACTACTTCCGGGTCGCCGACCAGGTCGCGGGGCTCCTGCATGCGGAGGACCCCGTCGCGCTCGTCGGCCACTCCCTCGGCGGCAAGGTCGCGATGGTGCTGGCGCTGCGCCACCCCACGCTCGTCGAGCGGCTCTGCGTGGTCGACGTGTCTCCCGTGACCTACGACCACCTGTCCGAGTTCGAGGGGTACGTCGCCGCGATGCGCGCCCTCGACCTGGGGGCACTGACGCAGCGGAGCGATGCGGACGCCGCCCTCGCGACGGCCGTCCCGGACCCCACGGTCCGGGCGTTCCTGCTCCAGAACCTCCGCCGGGACGGCGACGGCTGGCGATGGCGGGCCAACCTCGACGTGCTCGGGGCGGCCCTTCCCGAGATCGGCGACTGGCCGGAGTCCCGGCTGGCCGGCCTTCCGCCCTACCCGGGCCCGGTGCTGTGGGTCGCCGGGGCGCGCTCGAGCTACATCACGCCGGAGTACGCCGCCGCCATGGACCGCTGGTTCCCCGCCAACCGCAGGGTCACCGTCAAGGACGCCGGCCACTGGGTCCACTCCGAGCAGCCGGAGGTGTTCGTGGAGGTCCTGCGGCGGTTCGTGGACGGCCGCGGGCACGAACGCGGAGCCGGCAGCGTCCGGTGAGGGCAGCGCCCGGTGAGGGCCGGGCTGCTCGTCAGCGCTGGCGGGCGCGGTAGGCCGCGACCGCCGCGCGGTTGCCGCACGTCGTACTGCAGAAGCGTCGGGAGCGGTTGCGCGAGAGGTCGAGCACCAGGCCCCGGCAGTCGGGGTCGGCGCAGACGTCGAGGCGCGACATCTCGTCGGCGCGGATCACGTCGATCATCGCCATCGCGGTCTCGACCGCGATCCGAGTGGCGACCGGGGCGTCGGGCGCGACCGCGTGGACGTGCCAGTCGTGGTCGGAGTGCCGGACCAGCTGAGGCAGCGCGTGCCCCTCGGCGAGGAGGTCGTTGACGAGAGCGGCGGCGGTGTCGCGGTCGCCGGTGAGCAGCCTCCGCAGGCGAGGGCGGAGGTCGCGCACGGCGCCCAGCTCGGCGGAGCTTCCGCGTCGTACCCCGGTGTAGTCGTGCTCGTCGAGGAAGGCCGCGAGGTCAGCCGAGGTGAGGAGGGTGTCGGGGTCCTCGGCGGAGTTCACCAGGGCGACCGCCGCGAGCAGCGCCGTCTCGGTGTCATGAGCGAAAACCATGTTGACAGATTACATGACCGCCTCCTAGTGTCATGTGTCATGACGACAATGACTCATGACATCCTGGTCGTGGGTCAGCGCCGCGCCCGAGCGGGTCTGGCCTTCGCCGTGCTGGCGGCAGCGTCGTTCGGGCTCTCCGGCGCCCTCGCCTCGGGGCTGCTC
>JBAUWD010000158.1:0-1688 GCA_049583575.1 Nocardioides sp. | reverse complement strand
GCGTTGGGCGCGCCGTACCGTGGTGCTGTGGCTCGTCGCGCCGGTGCTCTGGCTCGCGGTCGACGCCGACCGCGGTCACACCACGCCCGCGTCGTACTGGGTGGCCGGCCTCGCCGTGGCGCTGGTGCTGGCGGTGGCCGTGGCGAGCGTCTACCCGACCCGCCTCGACGAGGTGAGGTGACGGCGGGGTGAGCCTCGACCACGAGGAGTACGTCGAGCTGGTGCTGACCTGCGTGGAGTCGGTCCCACGGGGCCGCGTCACGACGTACGGCGCGATCGCGGAGGTGGTCGGCACGGTGGCCGGCGGAGGAGGCCCGCGCCTGGTCGGGTCGGTGCTGGCGGCGCACGGCGGTCCGGTGCCCTGGTGGCGCGTGGTGCGCGCGGACGGCTCCCTGCCGCCGAGTCACGAGGAGGGCGCCCGGCAGAGCTACCTCGAGGAGGGCACGCCCCTGCGGCCGTCGGGCAACGTCGACCTCAGGCGGGCGTTCTGGCGGCCGCCCGCACTCGGGCGAGCTCGGCCAGGCGGGTGAGCGCGGCCGGGAAGATCTCGGCCGGCGGGGTGACCAGGCCGGCCCCGACCTGGCCGACGCCCGCCTCGCGTCCGGCCATGCCGGTGTTGATCTGCGGAAGGATCCCGGTCCGGCAGACCGCGCTCACGTCGATGCCGGTCGGCACGCCGGCGAACTCCAGGACCGGGATGCTCCACCGGGGGTTGTCGCCGAGGGTGATCTCGCGCATCCGCCGGGAGGCCGCGAGGGCGTCCGGCACGGTCCCGCCGACCAGGCGGACGATCGCCGGCGCGGTCGCCATCGCGAAGCCGCCGAGCCCGGCCGTCTCGGTGATCGCCGAGTCACCGATGTCGGGGTTGGCGTCGTCGGGGCCGTAGTCGCCGAGGTAGAGGCCGTCGGCGACCTGGGCGGGACCGGTGAACCACTCGTCTCCCGTGCCGGAGACCTGGATGCCGAAGTCCGTGCCGTTGCGCGACATCGCGACCACCATCGTCGCGCCCGGCACGTCGCGGGCCGCGTCGAGGGCGAGCTTGCAGGCCGGCATGGCGAGGTTGAGGAAGAAGTGGTCGTTGCCACCCACGAAGCGCAGCGTCTCGGCCACGTCGGCGGCGTCGGCCCCACTCGTGACGAGTGCCGGACCGAGGTCGCGCAGGAGCATCAGCGTGCCCGCCCGGTTGCGGTTGTGGGCCTCGTCGCCCATCTGCAGCATCTGGCCGAGGATCGCGGTCACGTCGACCGGCTCGCCGGCTCGGACGGCCCGCTGCAGCAGGGGACCGAGCACGTCGGACATCCAGCGCAGGCGGGTCAGCACGTCGGGGGAGTAGGCGCCGTACCTCAGGACCTTGCCGAGCCCCTCGTTGAGCGTGCAGTGGGTGCGGGCGCCGGTCGCGGGGTCCTCGAGCACGAACATCCACATGCTCGGCGTCACCACGCCCGCCATCGGCCCGACGGCATGGCGGTGGTGGCAGGGCTCCAGGCCGACCGTCGTACCGCTCTCGAACAGGCCCGGCGCGTCCTCGGGGTCGTCGACGAGGCCCTCGAGCGCGGCGGCTCCCATCAGCGCCCCGCGGAGCGGGCCGGAGGCGAGCTCCCAGGTGATCGGCGGACCGGCGTGCAGGAACTCGCCGCGCTGCAGGCCGAGGGCCTCGCTCGCGGGTACGACGTCGACCAGTCGTGCCC
>JBAUWD010000157.1:0-3516 GCA_049583575.1 Nocardioides sp. | reverse complement strand
GTGATGAGACACATCCGGCGCCACTAACGCTGGATGGTCAAGCTCCTGATCAGGCCAGCTCCTCCAACCGGGCCGGGGCCGGCAACCACGAGCGGACAGGTCGCAGCAAGGCACCAAGGCCAGTCACTCCGGGGGTCACGCTCGCGGTCACAACCCACAGCCCACCACCATCAGGCTGCGAGCGCGAGAATCCTCACAGTCATGCCGCCGTCTGCCGTACGGCGGTAGCGTCCGCGCCATGCGTTCCCCCAAGGACTTCTTCCGCCCCCTCGCGGTCGGTGCCCCCGAGCCGCTGAGGGAGATCCCGGCCCGGCCCAGCCGGGCGATCCACTTCTTCGACCCGTCCAACGAGAAGATGGCGGCCAAGGTGCCGCAGCTTGTCGGCACCGTCGACGTCCTCCTCGGCAACCTCGAGGACGCGATCAAGGCAGACCGCAAGGAGGCCGCCCGGCACGGCCTGGTGGAGATCGCACGCGCGACCGGGGGTCTGGGCGGGCCGGACGCGGCGACCCAGCTGTGGACGCGCGTCAACGCCCTCGACAGCCCGTGGGCACTCGACGACCTGACGACGCTGGTCACCGAGATCGGCGACCGGCTCGACGTGATCATGGTCCCCAAGGTGCAGGGACCGGAGGACATCGCGTACGTCGACCGGCTGCTCGCGCAGCTCGAGGCACGGGCCGGTCTGACCCGCCCGCTGCTGGTCCACGCGATCCTCGAGACCGCCCGCGGCGTGACCAACGTCGAGGAGATCTGCGCGGCGAGCCCGCGGATGCAGGGGCTGAGCCTCGGCCCGGCCGACCTCGCCGCGGACCGCCGGATGAAGACGACGCGGGTCGGTGGCGGGCATCCGGGCTATCTCGTGCGACAGGACCCGAGGCAGACCTCGGAGGGCGCGGACGTCGACGGCGAGCGAGCGACGTACCAGCAGGACCTGTGGCACTACACCATCGCGCGGATGGTCGACGCCTGCGCTGCGCACGGCATCTACCCCTACTACGGCCCGTTCGGCGACATCGTCGACACCGTGGCCTGCGAGGACCAGTTCCGCAACGCCTACCTCCTGGGTTGTGTCGGGGCGTGGAGCCTGCACCCGAAGCAGATCGAGATCGCCCACCGCGTCTTCTCCCCCAGCGTCGAGGACATCGCGCACGCGCGTCGCGTCGTCGCCGCGATGGGTGACGGCACGGGCGCGGTGATGCTCGACGGCAAGATGGAGGACGACGCCTCCCTCAAGCAGTGCCTCGTGCTCGTCGAGCTCGCCGAGCAGCTGGCAGCGCGCGACCCGGAGCTGAGGAAGAGGTACGACGAGGTGGACGCGTGAGCGACTTCCGGCCGCGCCGCTCGGTGCTCTACATGCCGGCGTCCAACGCGCGCGCGCTGGAGAAGGCGAGGTCGATCCCGTGCGACGGCCTGATCCTCGACCTCGAGGACGCGGTGGCCCCCGACGCCAAGCCGGCCGCACGGGTAGCCGCGTGCGCGGCGGCGGCGAGCGGCGAGTACGGCTCCCGGGAGGTGACGATCCGCGTGAACGGCGCCGACACCGAGTGGAACCACGACGACCTGGCGGCCGCGTGCGTCGCAGGGCCGGACGCGATCGTCGTGCCCAAGGTCGGCAGCGCCGACGCCGTCCTCGCGCTGGTGGAGGCGATGGCGGGATACGGCGCCCCCGAGCACACCCGGCTGTGGGCGATGATCGAGACGCCCGCGGCGATGCTGCACGCCGAGGAGATCGCGTCCGCGAGCGAGCGGCTCACGGTGCTCGTGATGGGCACCAACGACCTCGCCAAGGAGCTGTACGCCGAGCACGTGCCCGGTCGCCAGCCGCTGCTGGCCGGCCTCGGGCTCGCGCTCCTCGCCGCGCGGGCGACCGGGCGGGCGATCCTGGACGGCGTCTACAACGACGTCCAGGACCTCCCCGGCTTCCTGGCCGAGTGCCGCCAGGGGCGCGAGCTGGGCTTCGACGGCAAGACGCTGGTGCACCCGGGGCAGGTCGAGGGTGCCAACGCGGCCTTCGCGCCGAGCGACGAGGCGGTCGCGGACGCCCGCGGCATCCTGCAGGCGTGGGAGGACGGCGCCGGCTCCGGGGTCGTCACCTACCGCGGCCGGATGATCGAGAGCCTCCACGTCGAGTCGGCACGACGTACGCTCGCGATCCACGAGGCGGTCACAGCGCTCTCCGGCTGACTACTCGTCGTCGTCCGACCGCCGGCGCAGCTGCTCGTCGATCCAGCCCTTCGCTGATCCGAGCCACCCCGCGGCGTCGTGCATCAGCCGTCCGAGCACGTCCTGGCTCTCACGGAACGCGTCGCTGTAGCTGCGGGCCGCGGCCTGCGCGGCCTCGCTGAGCGGGGCGTCGTCGTCCTCGCCGCGGCGTGGATAGGTGCCGCCCAGGATCGCCGTGTACGCACCCGAGTCGACCCAGGTGCGCAGCTCGGCGGCCCGGGACACGGCGAAGGGGTGGGAGCGGCGTTCGATGAGCAGCAGCTTGAGCACGGAGTCGCGGACGTCGGTCGAGCCGGCGTACTCCGCGCCCTGGGCGAAGAACGACGTCTGGTCGAGCTCGTCGAGGTGCCCACCGCTGGCGAGCTTCATGTGGGTCCGGAACGCGGTGGCCGGATCCTGGGTGGCGAGCAGCCCGGCGCGGTCGGCCGAGAGCTCCGACTTGCGGGACCACTCCATCAGTGCGGCGACGATCACCCGGATCCCCACGCCGCCGAGCGGAACCGCGGCCAGCAGCCCGGTCAGACTGAGCATCCGGAGCAGCAGCGTGCGATAGACGGCGTGGCCGCTCAAGGCGTGGCCGAGCTCGTGCCCGATCACGAAGCGCAGCTCCTCCTCGTCGAGCAGCCCGACCATGCCGGAGTCGAGGACGATCACCGGCTTGTCCATGCCGATCGTCGAGGCGTTGAACGTCGGCGTGGCCCGCACGTACAGCTCCGGCAACTCGGTCGCGTCGAGCGTCTCGCCCACCTCGGTGAGCAGCCGGTGCAGCACGGGGAACTGTCGCTCGTCGACGCGGACCGCCGAGCCGAGCAGCTCCAGGCGAACCGCCCGCTCGTTGATCAGCCCGGACATCATCCGGACCAGCTTGTCGAAGCCCTTGAGCTTGCGGAGGGCGACGAGGGCTCCTTGGTCGGCCGGGTGCTCCCAGGCCCTCGATGAGATGTCAGGCAGGGGGATCCGGCGCTTCGCCGGGCGAGGGCTCATGGTGCGCCATTCTGTGCCCGCTGGCCCCGCGAGGGAAGCCGATCACCGCAACCGGGTCCAGCACCGTCGCGTGCGCACGCGAGCGGGTCCGCGCCGGGGCGGACGACCCGAGGGGTTGGTGGCCGGGTCGTCCACCCCGAGAGCGAGCGCAGACCGCTCCAGTCCGGCTGCGCTCGCCGTACCTGTCAGCCGTGCGCGGGGCGCGTCGGATGCGTTCCCTTGGTGGGATGCACCGGATGCGTCGGATGCGTCGGATGCGCCGGCTTGGTGGGGTGCACCGGATGCGTCGGGTGCACGGGGTGGGTC
>JBAUWD010000156.1:0-5667 GCA_049583575.1 Nocardioides sp. | reverse complement strand
GTCCCGCGGCGCGCGTCCGTGCGGCAGCGGGTCTCGGCGCGCGAGGCCGAGCGGCACTCGCTCCCGATGTGGCCCGCCGTCGAGCGGACGGCGTACGGCGAATGGGAGCTGCGCACCGACCCGGCTCCGGTCGGACGGCTGCTCAAGCGGGCCAACTCCTGCCTCGCGTTCGGCGACCCGGGGGTGCCGATCGCCGAGGCGGCCGATGTGGTGCGGGACTTCTACCTCGAGCGGGGCCGGATGCCGCTGGTGCAGCTCGAGCTCGGGTCGGCCACCGAGCGCGCCCTCGCCGAGCTCGGCTGGACCGTCGTCCCGGGTGGGGACGCACACTTCATGGTGACGTCGCTGGCCATGGCCCGACGGTCCGCCGGTCACGACACCGACGTGGACCTCGAGGAGGACGGGCCGCGGGTCCGGGTCGTACGCCGCGTCGGGGCGGTGGAGGTCGGCAGCGGTCGCGCCGCCCTGGACGGTGACTGGCTCGGCGTCCACGGCTTCGGCGTGGTGCCGGAGCACCGCGCCCAGGGGCATGCGACCGCGATGATGGCGGCGCTGCTCGAGTGGGGCGCCGAGCAGGGCGCCACCACGGTCTGGCTGCACGTCGAGACCGACAACCTGCCGGCGCTCCGGCTGTACGACGGGCTCGGCTTCGCCACCCACCACACGTGCCGCTATCTGGCGTCGCCCTCCCCCTGAGCTCCCGACGCCGGCGTCAGACGAGGACCTCACGCCGACGGGCGGTCTCCAGCGCGCGCTCGCGAGCCGTGAGCAGCTCGTCGAGCCGGTGGTGGACCTCGTCGTACTCCTCGTCCCCGTGGGCTGCGTCGACGCGGGACGCGATCGCCCGGAGGCTGGCCTCGATCGCGCCGAGATCCTCCGGGACGCGACGCGTGATCAACAGCGCCAGCACCTGATGCCTGGTCATGGACTCCCCTCCCGCCCATTGTCGTACCCCGTCTTCACCTTCGCCAACCCTCCTCCCCCGACGAGTTTTCCGGGGGACGCGCGCCGCAGCCGCGCTCGCCGTCGTGCCTGCTCGTCCGCGACGAGGCACGGCTCGGCGATTCGGACGGCGCCGCGTCGCGTCGTACGCTTGTCCCGGCGGACGCGGGGCCTGACGAACCCCCTCGATCCCGAGCGCAGCGCCCGCCCGTGCGTACGACGTGACAGCGAGAGGCCGGTCTGATCCGGCGAAGGTGTGGTGGCACCGCGACCTCGCCCCCGCCCACACCTCCAGGGCCACGTTGCTGGAGGTGAAACACATGTCCCGACCCCCATCGGTCGAGCGCACCCTGTGCGCCGACCTGCCCGGCGCACAGCCCGGCGCCGCCGTTCGGCTCGCCGGCTGGGTCCACCGCCGCCGCGAGCTGGCGAGGGTGACCTTCGTCGTCGTCCGCGACCGCAGCGGTCTGGCCCAGGTGGTGCTGCCGCCCGGCTCCGCGGTCCCGCCCGAGGAGACGACCGTCGAGGTGACCGGCATCGTCACCGCGAACGGCCAGGCGCCCGGGGGCGTCGAGGTCACCGAGGCGACGGTCACGCCGCTGACCGAGCCGGCCGAGACACCGCCGTTCGAGCTCTGGCGTCCGGCGCTCACGGCCGGACTGCCGGCCCAGCTCGACCACGCGCCGATCACCTGGCGGCACCCGGCGCAGCGCGCCAGATGGGAGCTCGCCGCGGCCAGCCTGCGCGGCTTCCGGGAGACCCTCGACGGGCTCGGGTTCACCGAGGTGCAGACCCCGAAGTTCGTCGAGTCGGCGACCGAGTCGGGCGCCAACGTGTTCGCGGTCGACTACTTCGGCCGGCCGGCGTACCTCGCCCAGAGCCCGCAGTTCTACAAGCAGCAGCTGGTCGGCGTCTTCGAGCGGGTCTACGAGGTCGGCCCGGTCTTCCGGGCCGAGCCGCACGACACGGTGCGACACCTGGCGGAGTACGTCTCCCTGGACGTCGAGCTGGGGTTCATCCGTGACCACCGCGACGTGCTCGCCGTGCTGCGGGAGGTCGTGGCCGGCATGGTCGCCGGCATCCGCACCCACGCGGCTGAGGCGGCCGAGCTCAGCGGTGCCCGGCTGCCCGAGGTGCCGGAGGTCATCCCGGTGCTGCACTTCGCCGACGCGTTGGCCCTGGTCGGCGCCGACCCCGACGAGCCCGACCTCGCCCCCGAGCACGAGCGGGCGCTCGGGGTCTGGGCGCGCGAGGAGCACGGCAGCGACCTCCTCGCGGTCGAGGGGTACCCGATGGTGAAGCGGCCGTTCTACACCCACCCGTGGGTCTCGACAGGCTCGACCGACGGAACGGACTCGACCGGCGGAACGGACCCGACCGACGGAACGGACCCGACCGGCGGAACGGACCCGACCGACGCAACGGACCCGACCGACGGGACGGACCCCACCGACAGGGCTCCGGAGGTGCCGCCGCGTTGGTCCAACAGCTTCGACCTGATCTTCCGGGGCATGGAGCTGGTGACCGGTGGGCAGCGGCTGCATCGCCCCAGCGAGTACGACGCAGCGATCCGCGCCCGCGGTGAGGACCCGGCGACGTATGCGGCCTATCTCCAGGCGTTCCGGCACGGCATGCCGCCCCACGGCGGCTTCGCGATCGGGCTGGAGCGCTGGGTCGGGAGGCTCGTCGAGGCGGCGAACATCCGCGAGGTGGCGCTGTTCCCGCGCGACCTGCACCGGCTGGCGCCGTAGCGCGCCCGCTCAGTGGTGGTGGTGATGATGGTGGTGCGCGCGGCACACCACCGCCGCCTCCGGTGCGTAGTGCACGCGGTAGGAGCCGGTGTGGTCGACCGTGGTGCTGCCGGGCGGTGCGAAGCTGCGGGTGACCGTCACGTCGAAGCCGTCGCGGCCCGGGCGGCTGTGGCAGTGGGCGCCGTGACCCACGATCCGGCCGGCGGGCACGACGTTCGCGGGGTCGCTGTGGCTCGACGTGACCGCCCAGCGCCGCGTGGACCACAGCGTCGCGGTCAGCGATCCGCCGTGCGACGACGTCGGGCGGACGACTGCGACCGAGACCAGCACGCCGTACGGCGAGTCGTCGATGAAGGTGAGGTCCTGCCCGTCGAACAGCGAGGCGTCGCGGCCCATCGGGTAGGAGCCGCCGTACGACGGCAGGTTGGCGTGGGAGCCGAGCTGCAGCCCACCTAGCCAGGCCGCGTTGAAGACGCCGGTGGCCAGCGCCGTACCCGCACCGTGGCCGGGGAGCGCTTCGCCGAGCGCGCCGCGCAGCGAGAGGCTGTCGCCCGGCTTCAGGACGGTGCCGTCCAGCTGCACCGCGGCCGACATCAGCCGGTCGGTGTGCAGGCCGCGCCGCAGGTGGACGGTGAAGGACGAGATCGGATGGCGGATGCGGAGCTGACGCGCATCGGCGTTGGTGAACGACGCCGGCGCCACGCTGGCGTGCACGTGCGCCGTACGGCGGGGTGAGCGGATCGCCTTCAGCAGCGCTGACGCGACATCTTGGGGCGCGAAGCCGAGGCCGGGCCTGGACTTCACGACGTGAGGCCGGCCCCCCACCAGGGCGACGGTCGCGTCTCTGGGTGCATCGATCGGGGCTCCGCCGCGCAGGCGCGCTTCGACGAGGCGCGACAGTGCCTTGGCCCGGATCGTGGGCACCAGTCGGTTGCCCCGGTGGCGCGAGCCGAGCAGGCGGGCGTACGCCGCAGGCTGCAGCCGGAGCGCGGTGTGGCCGAAGCGAAGCTCGACCGGCGACGAGAGAGCCGGGTTGGCGAACCGCTGGATGAAGTCGTGGATGGCGGCGGAGTCGATGACCGGTGGCGTGGGCGTGAGCTCGAGCTGGACCGACGGCTCGTCGGTGAGGTAGGCGTTCCAGAACGCCTTGCCGGCCGCCTTCAGGTCGACCTGGAGCCCGGGGTGCGGCGCCACGATGCGGAAGCCCTCGCGGGTGAACCGGACGGACCCGTTGCTCGCCCGGCGCCCGTCGGCGGCGTCGAGCCGCTCGACCAGCCTGGCCAGCCTGGTCTGGTCGAGGGTGAGCACGGGGTCGTGCGCGCCGCCGGCGGTGTAGTAGTTCCACAGGTGCGACGGCGACCAGCTCTGCCGCGCACCCGCGGCGCGCACCGAGGCGACGTAGTCGACGTCGAGCCCGACCCGGCGGGGCCGCACCTGCTGGGTGTGCCCGTTGACGCTCACCGTGAACGGCGTGTTGGCCCGGTCGGCGAGACCCTCGCGCAGGAGCGCCACCGCGGTGCTCTGGCTGTGACCGCCGATCTCGACACCGCCGACCCGGGTGCCGACGGGCACCTTGTCACCGGCGCCGAGGTACGCCGCGACGTAGCAGCAGCCGGCCAGCAGGGCGAGGCCGAGGATGAGCGCGATGACGACTCGGCCGCCCTCACTCTCCGGTGCCGGCCGATCGTCGTCCCCGTGCGAGCGAGCCACGGCGAAATGTTAGGCGTGTTCCGGCGCTCCCGTGTGCGAACGCGCCGGGCGGCAGGTCGTGCTCACAGGCCTGCGAAGAGATCCCACTCGAGCCCGTCCGGGCCACGCTCGCCCTGATGCCCGTGTGCGATGCGGAAGAACTCGACGCCCCAGGCGCGGTTCACGACGTTGTCGGAGAGCGCGAAGAACGGGCCGTCCACCGAGATCTGCGTGTGGTGGGCGCGCATTGCGTCGAGCTTCTGCTCGACATGCTCGTCGGCGTGGACGGCGGCCGCGATGTCGGCGTCGGGAGTGGCCATCGGGAGCGGTCCGTCCGGGTCGACCCCGCCGAACGACGTCAGGTCGCCGGCCTCCCGCAACGCCCGCACCCGCTCGCGCATCCGGCTCTCGGGCATCGCCGTCCAGTAGATCTTGGCGACCTGCCACGGCTCGCCGAGGTCGTGGCGGTACGACGGCACCGCGGCCAGCTGGGCGCCGTACATCGCCACGCGGTGTGCCTGGATGTGGTCGGGGTGCCCATACATGCCGAACTGGTCGTAGGTGACCAGTACCTGCGGCCGCACCTCGCGGATCACCTCTGCGAGCAGCGTCGCCGCCTCGGTGAGGTCGGCGTGCCAGAACGCGTTCTCGTGGATGTCGTCGGCGGGGATCGCGTGGCCGTCCTCGTGCCATTTCATGCCGGAGTCGCGGTAGCGTCCGAAGCCGCCGAGGTAGCGGTGGTCGGTGACCCCGAGGACCTTCATCGCCTCCTCGAGCTCGCCACGTCGATGCTCGCCGAGCCCGTCGTCGCGGTCGGCCGCGAGGTGCTCCAGCTCGGGGACGAGGATCTCGCCCATCTCGCCACCGGTGCAGGTCACCAGGGTGACCCCGCAGCCCTCGGCGACGTACTTGGCCATGGTCGCGCCGGTCCCGATCGACTCGTCATCGGGGTGGGCGTGCACCAGCAGCAGTCGTCGGCCGGGAGAGTCGCTCATGCCCCCGAGACTAGGAGCAGCGTGCGCAGCTGCGTCACGAAGGGTCGGTCGGGCTCGAGCCACGCGACGTCGTCGAGCTCGTCCGGGCCGAGCCAGCGCAGGTCGTCGTGGTCGGCTCCCGGGCGTGGCTCGTCGGCGAGGAGCCGGCAGACCGCGACCCGGAGGACGTACGACGTCCCGATCGGCGAGGCGCCCTCGAGCCAGCGCTCCACGACCACCCGGCAGGCCAGCTCCTCCACGAGCTCGCGGGCCAGCGCGTCCGCGGGCGCCTCACCCTCGTGCACCTTGCC
>JBAUWD010000155.1:0-3202 GCA_049583575.1 Nocardioides sp. | reverse complement strand
CCTCCGCGTCGAGCAGGACGCAGCCGACGCGCGGGTTCGGGCCCAGGGGCACGCCGTCGCTCGCGGCCAGCGCGAGGGCACGACGCATCGCCGTACGCTCGGTCTCGCTGAACCCCATCGTCGGCCCCTCGTGTCCGGTCGCGGACTCCGGGGCCGGCGGTCGCCGTGGTCTCGCCTCCGCTCGACCTACGGCCATCGCCCTGCGTGCGCTTCTCATCCGGACTTTGACCGTCGGTCCAGGAGTTCCACCTGGTCAACCGGTCTCTGGCTGAGACCGGGTCGCGGACTGTCACCGCCGGTGCGGAGTTCCACCGCCCCCAGAGCACGCGAGCACTTGGCTCTTGCTGGCCCCAGCGTAGCGCGAGCACCGCAGCACCATCGATGTGGCCCCGTTCACACGGAGGTCCCGGGCGCGAGCCTGCGTAGGCTGGCCCCATGGCGAGCGTGGTGGACAGGCTTCGCGGTGATCGCCTGATGCGCTCCGGGCTGGTCGGCCGGGTGGCGCGGTACGGCGCCGGCTCGGTCGTCGCGACGATCTGCAGCCAGGCGACGTTCCTGGTGCTCTACGGACCGGTCGGCGCCTCGACGACCGTCACGTCGACGCTCGCCTGGCTCGCCGGCGCGATCCCCAACTACTGGTTGAACCGCTCGTTCACCTGGGGGCGGCGCGGGCGGCCCAGCGTCACCCGTGAGCTCCTGCCGTACGCCGCCATCGTCCTGGGCACGCTGGGTCTGGCGATCGTCGCCACGGCCCTCGGGGCGAGACTCCTCGACGGCACCTCGATCCCCCACGTCACCCAGGTCCTCCTCGTCTGGGGGATCTACTTCCTGGTCTACGTCGTGATGTTCGCCTTCCGCTTCCTGCTGTTCGACCGGCTCTTCGACCGGGGCGAGACCGTGCCGGTCGCGCGGTGAGGCGCGGATGCGTCGGCGGCGAGCCGGATCGGGCGAGCAGGGCGAGCGTCCGTCCGGGGCCGGGCGACCTCTGATAGGTCGTCGGGACGTGGCAGGCTAGGTTTCTGCCGTCCGCGGCGTGTGAGGAAGGAGCCACGATGCGAGTCCTGGTGTTGGGGGGCGACGGCTACCTCGGGTGGCCGACAGCCATGAGCCTGTCCGCCCACGGCCACGAGGTGGCAGTCGCCGACAACTACCTGCGCCGTCAGCTGGTGACGCAGTCGGGCGGCGACAGCCTCACGCCGATCTCCACGCTCCCGCAGCGAGCGGCGGCGTGGCAGGAGGTGTCGGGCCGCACCATCGACGTCCACGTGATGGACCTGTGCGACTTCGACCTGCTCAACCGGATCGTGAGGGAGTTCCAGCCGGAGGCGATCGTCCACTACGGCCAGATCCCGTCCGCGCCGTACTCGATGCAGGGTCGCTCGCAGGCGATCTCCACCCAGCTCAACAACATCGAGAACAACCTCAACGTCATCTTCGCCATCCTCGAGAACGACCCGGACTGCCACCTGGTCAAGCTCGGCACGATGGGCGAGTACGGCTGTCCGAACATCGACATCGAGGAGGGATACCTCGAGATCGAGCACAAGGGGCGTCGGGACACCCTGCCGTTCCCCAAGGTCCCCCACAGCTGGTACCACTCCAGCAAGGTCGCCGACTCCACCAACATCCATTTCGCCAGCCGGGTCTACGGCCTGCGAGCCACCGACCTCAACCAGGGCGTGGTCTACGGCGTGCACACGGAGGAGACCCTGCTCGACGACCGGCTCCTCACCCGCTTCGACTACGACGAGCAGTTCGGCACCGCCCTCAACCGCTTCTGCCTCCAGGCCGTGGTGGGCCGGCCCCTCACCGTCTACGGCAGCGGCGGCCAGACCCGCGGGTTCCTCAACATCCGCGACACCCTCGCCTGCGTCGAGCTGGCGCTGCACAACCCCGCCGAACGCGGCGAGATGCGCGTCTACAACCAGTTCACCGAGTCCTTCTCGATCCGCGACCTCGCGATGACCGTGCAACACGCCGGCAAGGAGCTGGGTCTCGCGGTGGAGATCAGCGAGGTCGAGAACCCGCGCACCGAGGCTCAGGAGCACTACTACAACCCCACCCACACCAAGCTGCTCGACCTCGGCCTGAAGCCGACGCTCCTGTCCGAGGACCTCGTCGCCGACACCCTCAGCACGCTCCAGAGGTTCCAGGACCGCACCGTTCTCGAGGCCATCGACCCGCGCACCAGATGGCGGTGACCCGGGGCCGCGTCCTGGTGACCGGCGGCGCCGGCTTCATCGGCGTCAACCTGGCTTCACAGCTGTCCGCCCTGGGTCTGGCGACCCGCTGCTTCGACGACTTCAGCACCGGCCGTCCCGCCGACGCGGAGGGCGCGTCGTACGACGACATCGTCGAGGGCGACATCCTGGACGCGGGAGCGCTCGCGGCCGCCGTCCGTGACTGCACGCACGTCGTCCACCTGGCCGCCCAGGCCGGCGTCCCCGCCTCGGTCGAGGACCCACTCAGGGACTGCGAGCTGAACGTCCGTGGCACCCTCCATGCGCTGCTGGCCGCCCGCGACGCCGGGGTGGAGGGCTTCGTGCTGGCGTCCTCCAGCGCACCCCTCGGGGAGATCACCCCGCCGGCCCACGAGGGCATGGTCCCGCGCCCCACGTCCCCCTACGGCGCGTCCAAGCTGGCCGGAGAGGCCTACTGCTCGGCCTTCGCCGACTCCTACGGGCTGCCGACGGTGGCGTTGCGGTTCTCCAACGTCTACGGCCCGTTCAGCTATCACAAGGGATCCGTCGTCGCCGCGTTCTGCAAGCGAGCGCTCGCGGGTGAGCCGCTGGTCGTCTACGGAGACGGCTCCCAGACCCGGGACTTCGTCTTCGTCGAGGACCTCTGCCGCGGGATCGCGCAGGCCCTGCGTGTCGGCGGGCGCGGGGTCGTCGCACACCTCGGCTCGGGCGTGGAGACCACCGTGCTCGAGGTCGCCCGGCAGATCTCCCACCGGTTGGGACAGGTGCCGCTCGAGCACCGCCCGACCCGCGCCGGCGACGTCACGCGTAGCGTCTCCGACATCTCCCGGGCCCGGAGCCTCTTCGGGTTCGAGCCCCGAGTCTCCCTGGCCGAGGGCCTCGACCGCACCGTGGCCTGGTTCCAGGAGTCGGACGCGTGACGCGTGCCCGGACCGTTGCGGCGGGCCTGACGCTGCTCGCTCTCGGTGGCGTCCGGGTGCGCCGGCACCGGGCCCTGGTCG
>JBAUWD010000154.1:0-2800 GCA_049583575.1 Nocardioides sp. | reverse complement strand
GGCTGGGACGACGCGGGCCGGATCGCGGTCGGCGCCCGCGCCGACCTGGTCACGATCGCCACCGACCGGGTGCGAACGGCCGGCACCGGCGCCGACGAGCAGTCGGCCGTCTTCGCGGCGACGGCCGAGGACGTCACCCAGGTCATGGTGGACGGGCGCGTGGTCTTCGGTGAGGGCGACCGTCCGCAGCTCGGCCGCGACCTGGCGGACGTCATCGACCGGCTCTGGGCGGACACATGATCAGCACGCTCGTCACCCACATCGGTGAGCTCGTCACCAATGCACCGGACGGCCCCGACCTGCTCGGCACCCGCACGAATGCGGCACTGGTGGTCGAGGGGTCGACGATCGCCTGGGTGGGTCCGTCGTCGGCCGCGCCGGCCGCCGACGAGCAGGTCGACGCCGGCGGGCGCGCCGTACTGCCGGGCTTCGTCGACTCCCACTCGCACCTCGTCTTCGCCGGTGACCGGGCCGAGGAGTTCGCCGCCCGGATGGCGGGGGAGCCGTACGCCGCCGGCGGCATCCGCACCACCGTGGCCGCGACCCGGGCCGCGACGGACGAGCAGCTCACCAGCCAGGTCGGGCGGCTGGTGCAGGAGATGCGACGGCAGGGCACCACCACCGTCGAGATCAAGAGCGGGTACGGCCTCACCGTCCACGACGAGGCCCGGAGCCTCGCGGTCGCCCGGCAGTTCACCGACGAGACGACGTTCCTCG
Source organism: Nocardioides sp. (assembly GCA_049583575.1). Classification (GTDB taxonomy): domain Bacteria; phylum Actinomycetota; class Actinomycetes; order Propionibacteriales; family Nocardioidaceae; genus Nocardioides. The sequence continues at coordinate 2,083 of JBAUWD010000154.1, read as the reverse complement.
GCGCGCACGTCGTCCCCGACGGCACGACCCCCGAGGCGTACGTCGCCCTGGTGACGGGCCAGATGCTCGAGGCCTGTGCTCCCCATGCCCGGTGGATCGACGCGTTCTGCGAGGTCGGCGCCTTCGACGCCGACCAGGCTCGCACCGTGCTCGAGGCGGGCCGTGGGGCGGGTCTGCGCGGGCGGCTGCACGCGAACCAGCTCGGCCCCGGGCCGGGGGTGCGTCTGGCCTGCGAGCAGGGACTGACCGCGGTCGACCACTGCACCTACCTCACCGACGACGACGTCGCCGCGCTCGCCGGCTCGGGCACCATCGCCACGCTGCTGCCGGGGGTGGAGTTCTCCACCCGGCACCCCTACCCGGACGCGCGCGGGCTGCTCGACGCGGGCGTCCGCGTCGCGCTCGCGTCCGACTGCAACCCCGGATCCAGCTTCACCAGCTCGATGCCGCTGTGCGTCGCGCTCGCCGTACGCGAGATGGGCATGACGCCGGCCGAGGCGGTGCGTGCGGCGACGGCCGGCGGGGCCGAGGCCCTCGACCGGGACGACATCGGTGTGCTGGCGCCCGGCAAGCAGGCCGACTTCGTGCTGCTGGACGCGCCGAGCCACATCCATCTCGCCTACCGCCCCGGGGTACCCCTCGTCGCGGGCACGTGGGTGGCGGGTCGACCCGGGTGAGTGGCGGGTCGGGACAGCGGTGGGCCGGCCCCGGAGACCGTCTGAGGTAGGCGCCGGAAGCAGATAGGGCACGGTGCCGATGTCCCGGCCTACCTCACGGGCGGAGTCTCTACGTGTCAGCCAGACGCGAAGGGGATGAGAGACATGAACGACCTGTTCCTCCTGGAGCCGGAGTACCACTACCACGCCGCCCGGGTACGCCGACAGCTCAAGTCGGTGCGCTACCGCCGGTGGCAGCGGCGCGTCGACCGGGAGGGTCGACTCGCGAGCACCGACGAGAAGAACTGGATCAGCTGAGGTGTTGTCCGTGGTCCACGACATCATGGACCGCATGACGTCGGAGCTGGTCGGACGAGATGCCGAGCTGGAGCACCTGTGCTCCACGCTCGGCATCTCCGCGTCCGGAGACGTCCCGGAGGAGCGCTCCGCCGTGCTCCTCGCCGGCGACGCCGGGGTCGGCAAGACCCGGCTGCTCACCGAGCTCCGTGACCGGGCCGTCGTCGACGGCTGGCAGGTGCTGGCCGGCCACTGCCTCGACTTCGCCGACAGCGCCCTGCCCTACCTCCCCTTCTCCGAGATCACCGGCCGCATCGCGCGCGAGCTCCCCGAGCTCTTCGACGGCGTCGCCGAGCGCCACCCCGCGTTGCTCCGTCTCCTGCCCGGTCAGCGGATGTTGAGCCAGGCGACCGACCCCGAGTCGGTCCCGGCCGACCAGGGCGCGCTGTTCGAGGCCGTCCGCGCGCTGGCCGAGGACGCCGCCTCCCACCAGCCGCTGCTGCTCGTGGTCGAGGACCTCCACTGGGCCGACCAGTCCACGCGTGACCTGATGAGCTTCCTGTTCAGCCGCGGGTTCGAGGCACCCGTCGCGCTGGTCGGTTCCTACCGTTCCGACGACCTGCACCGCCGTCACCCGTTGCGACGCCAGGTCGCCGTCTGGGCCCGGATGACCGGTGTCGAGCGCGTCCAGGTCGAGCCCCTCGGCTCGGCCGACGTGCGCCGCCTCGTCCGCCAGCTCCACCCCGACGCCCTGCCGGAGGAGCAGGTCCGCGACATCGTCAGCCGGGCGGAGGGCAACGCGTTCTTCGTGGAGGAGCTGGTGGGCGCCGCCTGGATGCGCACCGGACGAGTGCCCGACGACCTCGCCGACGTGCTGCTGGTCCGGCTCGAGGGCCTGGACGAGTCGTCGGTGACGGTCGTGCGGGCTGCCGCGGTCGCCGGCCGCCGGGTGTCGCATGCCGCCCTGAGCGCCGTGGTGGGCCTCGCCCCGACCGACCTCGACGGTGCCGTGCGCGGGGCCGTCGAGGGCCACGTGCTGGTGCCGAGCCGCGACGACTACTACCAGTTCCGCCACGCGCTGCTCGCCGAGGCGGTGTACGACGACCTGCTGCCGGGCGAGCGCACCGCCC
>JBAUWD010000153.1:0-3598 GCA_049583575.1 Nocardioides sp. | reverse complement strand
GGCGAAGGCGACGCCGGAGAGGTCACCCGACGCCAGCCCCTGCGCCAGGCTGTCGGCGGCCGGTGCCGGGTCGGGACCCGAGCCGCCCGACCCGCAGGCGGTGGCGACGAGCGCGACACCGAGGAGGGGCAGGAGCACACGTGCCGCGCGGGTCCCCATGCCCGCCATCTTGCCAAAGGGCCGGAGCGAGCTCCGGTCAGGCCAGGGCCGGCAGCCGCTTGAGCGCCGCGGCGACCGCCGCCTGGAGCTCGGCGTCCTCCCAGCTGTGGTCGGTGATCTCGCCCCGCAGGTAGGAGTCGTACGCCGCCAGGTCCAGGAGGCCGTGGCCGCAGAGCGCCGTCAGGATCACCTTCTCCTCACCGGTCTCCGTGCACCGGTGCGCCTCCTCGATGGCGGCGGCGAGCGCGTGCGTCGGCTCGGGCGCGGGCACGATCCCCTCGGTCCGGGCGAAGAGCACACCCGCCGCGAAGCACTCCGACTGCCGCTTCGCCACCGCCTCGAGCTCGCCGCTCTCGTAGAGGTGGCTGATCAGGGGGCTCATGCCGTGGTAGCGCAGCCCTCCGGCGTGGATCGGGTCGGGAATGAAGTCGTGGCCGAGCGTGTGCATCTTCATCAGCGGGGTCATGCCGAGCGTGTCGCCGAAGTCGTAGGCGTAGGTGCCCTGGGTCAGGCTCGGGCACGAGGCCGGCTCGACCGCTCGGACCACCGGGGACATCCGGCCGGCCCACTTCTCGCGGAGGAACGGGAAGGCGAGGCCGCCGAAGTTCGAGCCGCCACCGGTGCACCCGACCAGCAGGTCGGGCGTCTCGCCCACCATCGCGAGCTGCAGCAGGGCCTCCTCACCGATCACGGTCTGGTGCAGCAGCACGTGGTTGAGCACGCTGCCCAGGGCGTAGTTGGTGTCGGAGCTCTGCGCCGCCACCTCCACCGCCTCGCTGATCGCGATCCCGAGCGACCCGGTCGAGTCGGGGTCCTGCGCCAGGATCGAGCGGCCGGCCTCGGTGAGGTCGCTCGGGCTGGGGTGCACGACGCCACCGAAGGTCTCGATCAGGATGCGTCGGTACGGCTTCTGGTCGTACGACGCGCGCACCTGCCAGACCTCGCAGTCGAGCTCGAACTGCGCACAGGCGAAGGCGAGCGCCGTACCCCACTGGCCGGCACCGGTCTCGGTGGTCAGCTTCGAGATGCCGGCCCGCTTGTTGTAGAACGCCTGCGGCACGGCGGTGTTCGGCTTGTGCGACCCGGCCGGTGACACGCCCTCGTACTTGTAGTAGATGCGTGCGGGCGTCCCGAGCGCCTTCTCCAGCCGATGCGCGCGGAACAGCGGCGACGGCCGCCAGAGCCGGTACACGTCCAGCACCTCGCCGGGGATCTCGACGTACTGGTCCTGCGACACCTCCTGCAGGATGAGGTCCATCGGGAACAGCGCCCCGAGGTCGTCGGGGCCGACCGGCTGCCCGGTGCCCGGGTGCAGCACCGGCGGGGGCGGCGTCGGCAGGTCGTGGAGGACGTTGTACCAGCGCGTCGGCAGGTCGCTCTCGGCGAGCGTGATCTGGTGGTCGGAGGTCGGTGGCATGGGCCGAGCCAAGCACGGGGGGCGGGGCTTGTCAGCCCCTGCCCACTCGGTGACCTGGGTCACACCCCGTCCGGGAATGTCTCACGCGCCGCCGCGTTGTACCGACCAAGTGGTTGAAGTTTCACTCAAGAGGAGAGGCTCTCGATGCCAGACAACACGTTCGACCCCGCCACCACCGTCATCGCCGACATCTCCGGCGAGTACACGCTCGACCCGGCGCACAGCCGACTCGGCTTCAGCACCCGGCACGCGATGGTCACCACCGTTCGCGGCCAGTTCAAGGACTTCACCGGCGAGGCCGTGGTCGACACCGCCGACCCGGCGAGCAGCTCGGTCCGGCTCGTCATCTCGGCCTCGAGCATCGAGACCGGTGTGGCGGACCGCGACGCACACCTGCGCGGCGCCGACTTCTTCGACACCGAGACCTACCCCGAGCTGACCTTCTCCTCGACCGACGTCTCGCGTGACGGTGACGACTGGACCATCACCGGCGACCTGACCATCAAGGGCGTCACCCGGCCGCTCACGATCGAGTTCGAGTCCACGGGCTCCGCCCGCGACCCGTTCGGCAACCTGCGCATCGGATTCGAGGGACAGGCCACGATCAGCCGCAAGGACTGGGGCCTGACCTGGAACGCCGCGCTCGAGACCGGCGGCTTCCTGGTATCGGACAAGATCAAGCTCGACATCGACATCTCCGCCATCCAGAAGTGACCCGACGCCGAGTCGTCACAAGACGACTCGGCGTGTTCTGACTGCTGCTTCTCGCCGACTCGGCGTCGTTCGCTTGCGCGTTCGCGCCGAGTCGGTGTCATTTGTCCGCCTCTTTGCGCCGAGTGGGCGTCAATTCGGGTGCACGCGCGGCGGGGGGACGGTTGAATGCCGCGCGTGGACGACGTCACGCTGCCCGAGGGTCTCACGCTGCCCGACGGCCTGGCGTCGCGGCCGCTGACCATGGATGACGCGGAGGCGGTCTACGACGTGATGGCCCAGCAGCAGCAGGAGGATCTCGGCACGGTCGAGATCGAGCTGGCCGACATCGTCGGCGACTGGCAGCGTCCCAGCTTCGACGTGCCCGCCTCGACCATCGGCGTGTTCGACGGCGACACCTTGGTCGCCTACGCCGAGGTCAGTGAGGAGGGTCGCGGCGACGCGGCCGTGCGACCGTCGTACCGCCGTCGTGGCATCGGCACGGCGCTCGCGACCTGGATGCCCTCGCGCACCGGCGCGCTGGGCGGCACCGTGATCGGCAGCCCGGTCCCCCAGGGCTCCCCCGGCGACCGGTTGCTCACGGACCTCGGCTGGTACGTCCGTTGGACCAGCTGGGTCCTGGCCCTCCCCGCGGGCACGGAGATCCAGGAGCGCACCCTTCCCGAGGGCCATGCGATCCGCGAGGCCAGGCCCGAGGAGTACCCCGTGGTCCACGACGTCATCGAGGACGCGTTCCTCGAGTGGTCGGTGCGCGAGCGGGCGTCCTACGACGACTTCCTGGCCGTCACCGTCCAGCGCCCGGGCTTCGAGCCCTGGCACTTCCGGGTGGTCACCGGCGAGACCGGCGAGATCGTCGGCACGGCCCTGGTGCAGATGTACACCGGGACGCAGACCGAGGCCTTCATCAGCCGCCTCGCCGTACGACGCGACCGGCGCCACCGCGGCCTGGCCCAGGCCCTGCTGGTGGACGCGTTCGCCCGCGGGCGCGAGCACGGAGCGACCCGGTCCGCGCTCTCGACCGACTCACGCACGGGGGCTCTCGCCCTCTACGAGAAGGTCGGCATGGAGGTCGCCGACGTCTGGGTCCACCGCGCCGTCGACGTGTGAGCGGGACGGCGCTCAGCGCCAGCGCGCGCGGTGGTCGTACCACCGGCCGCGGTGCACGACCCGGCGCACCACGAGCACGTAGACCAGGAGGGCCACCAGCAGGATCGGCAGGTGCGACACCACGAAGAACACCGCCAGGAGACCGACCAGCACCTTGAAGAGGAACGGCAGGTGGGGTGCCTGCCAGGACCGCCGGCTCGGCCC
>JBAUWD010000152.1:0-10461 GCA_049583575.1 Nocardioides sp. | reverse complement strand
GCGCTCGGCCGCGCGGGCGGCGCGCGCCGGCCGCGAGGTGTACGCCCAGGCCGCGGCGTACATCACCACGCGCGAGAAGTAGTTGATCCAGACCACGAGGATCAGCGCGATGCCGAACGCCTGGAAGGCCTGCTGGTGCTGGGTGGCCCGCAGCAGGTAGCTCGACGCGAGCTTGAGCACCTCGAAGCCGATCGCGCCGAGCAGCGCGCCCTGCCACAGGGAGCGCGCCGGCAGCGCAGGCCGGGCGAGCAGCCGGAACATGGTGAAGAAGAGGAGCACGTTCGCGGACACGCCGACCAGCAGGCCGAGGAGGTGGACCGCCCAGGACAGCTGGTGCCCGAGGCCGACCAGGTCGAGCACCTTGTCGGAGTAGCCCACGACCAGGCCCGTCACCCCGACGCTGACGAGCAGGACCAGGCCGATGATCACCAGGGTGACCAGGTCGCGGAGCTTGCCGACCAGGAAGTTCGGCTGCTCGCTCCTGGGCATCGCGAAGACCACCTCGAGGGCGGACCGCATGCCCGACAACCAGCCGAGCCCCGAGTAGACGACGCCGGCCAGGCCGAGGAGCCCGACCGTCGCCGCGGCGTGCTCGATGGAGCGGATGGTGATCTTGCCGGGGCCGCTGCCGACGATGCCGGGGAGGACCTGCTGGATCGCGCGGACCAGGTTGTCCTGGGCACCGGGATAGACCCTGGCCACGTAGCCGACGACGAAGAAGGCGAGCGCCAGGATCGGGAAGAACGAGAGGAAGGCGAAGTAGGTGACCGCGCCCGCCTGGGCACTGCCGTGGACCCCGCCGTAGTGCTCCTGCATGCGGACCAGGTGGTCGACGAACGGCGAGCGCCGGCGTACGCGTGCCAGGACGCCCTTCGCCCGAGTCAGCGGCGAGGCCATCAGTCCGCAGCGCCGCTCAGGACGAACTCACGCGTGGCCTGCCACCCGTGGTCGGGGTCGTGGACGTAGAGGTGGAAGTCGGCCACGGTGAACGCGCAGTCGAACTCGCCGAGCTCGTCGAAGGCCCGGTCGAGCAGTGCCTCGTCGAGCAGGTGTGCCACGGTCACGTGCGGGTGGTAGGGGAAGTCGAGCTCGAGGGCGAGTGGGCCCTGACGGCAGTCGTGCGCGAGCTGCTCGGTCTGGGAGATGCCCTGCACGAGATTCACGAAGACGACCGGCGAGACCGGCCGGAAGGTGCCGGAGCCGCGCAGGTGGATGCGGTACGCCGGCGAGCGGCCGGCGATGGCCGCGAGGTGCTCCTCGACGTCGGCGATCCGGTCGTGGTCGACCTCCAGCGGTGGCACCAGCGTGATGTGGGTCGGGATCGACGCTCCCTGCGCGTCGCCGTTGTCGACCCGGAAGTCCTGCAGCCGGCTCCCCCATGGCTCCGGTACGGCGATCGAGACGCCGATGGTGGGCATGCCCTAGCGTCCCGGCGAGCCGGAGGTGCGAGCGGCGGCGGCGAAGCCCACGCGCTGGAAGACGTCGCGCAGGGTGGTCTCCGCGATCTCCGCAGCCTGCCGTCTGCCCTGCTCCAGGATGCCGAGGAGGTGGTCCTGGTCGTCGAGGAGCTCGAGCGTCCGGTCCCGGAACGGGGTCACGAAGTCGACCACCACCTCGGCGAGGTCCTTCTTGAGGTCGCCGTAGCCGCGACCGGCGTACTCCTCCTCGAGCTCGCTGACCGACCGGGCCGAGAGCGCGGAGTAGATCGTGAGCAGGTTGGAGACACCGGGCTTCTCGTCGGGGTCGAAGCGGATCTCGGAGCCCGAGTCGGTGACCGCCGAGCGGATCTTCTTGGCGCTCAGGCGCGGGTCGTCGAGCAGCTCGACGATGCCGGCCGGCGAGGACGACGACTTCGACATCTTGGCGGTCGGCTCCTGCAGGTCGGTGATCTTCGCGGTCGCCTTGAGGATGTAGGGCTCGGGGAGGCGGAACGTCTTCCGGTAGCGATGGTTGAAGCGCTGGGCGAGGTCGCGGGTCAGCTCGAGGTGCTGGCGCTGGTCCTCGCCCACCGGCACGAAGTGGGGCCGGTAGAGCAGGATGTCGGCGGCCTGCAGCACGGGGTAGGTGAACAGCCCGACGCTGGCGGCGCCCTCGCCACCCTTGGCCGACTTGTCCTTGAACTGCGTCATCCGGCGCGCCTCGCCGAAGCCGGTCAGACACTGCAGCACCCACCCGAGCTGGGCGTGGGCCGGGATCTGGCTCTGGACGAAGATGGCCGAGCGCGCGGGGTCGATGCCCATGGCGACGAGCTGCGCGGCGGCGCGCAGCGTGCGCTCGCGGAGCAGCCGCGGGTCCTGCTCGAGCGTGATCGCGTGGAGGTCCGCGATGAAGAAGAAGGGCCGGTGCTCGCGCTGCAGGTCGACCCACTGCCGCAGCGCGCCGAGGTAGTTGCCGAAGTGGAACGAGTCGGCGGTCGGCTGGATGCCGGACAGGACGCGGGGCCGGGCCCCGGAGGCCACGTCGGGGACCGTCAGCTCCGGGGACGTGGTCGAGCTGGGCATGGGTCGCATTGTGTCAGGTGAGCAGAGCAGCGACGCACGAGGAACGAGTGCGGCGTGTGCGCTCTGCCAGGTCGAGCAGGCGACGCGACCGAGCCTGCGAGGTCGCGCGAGCGCGTCGAGACCGCGGTGACGAGCCCTGATCCTCGAGGCGTGGTCTCGACAGGCTCGACCGACGAGGGACGCCCGATGCCTCGAGGCGTGGGTCTCGACAGGCTCGACCGACGAGGGACGCCGGCTGCTGCCACCGACCCGAATCCGGGTGACGCGGCGGATCCTCCCTTGGCAGGCTGGGACCATGTCCGCCGCCCCCACTCTCACCGACGGCACGGTGACGCTCCGCGGACACCGGGAGGACGACGCCGTCGGGGTGACCGAGCAGAGCCAGGACCCCACCAGCATCCGGTGGACCACCGTGCCGGTCCCCTACTCGATCGAGGACGGCCGGGCCTTCGTGACGCGGACGATGCCCGACGGCTGGGCGCACGACACCGCCTGGGGCTTCGCCGTCGAGTCGCAGGGTCGGTACGCCGGCACGGTCGAGCTCCGGAACCACGGTCACGGCCGCGCGGAGATCGCGTTCGGCTCCCATCCGTGGGTGCGCGGGACCGGCGCGATGGCACGTGCGTGCCGGCTGCTGGCCGACTGGGGGTTCTCCGAGCGCGGAGTCCGCACGGTCGTCTGGCACGCGCACGTGGGCAACTGGGCCTCGCGGAGGCTCGTGTGGCGCCTGGGCTTCTCGTTCGACGGCACGTTGCGCGGGTACGTCCGCCACCGCGGTGAGCTGGTCGACGCGTGGACGGGCACCCTGCTGTCCACCGACGACCGGGCACCGCGGGGGCGGTGGCTGGACCTGCCGGTGCTCGAGGCGGAGGGGCTCCGGCTCCGCCCGTGGCGGGAGTCCGACGTGCCACGGATCGTCGAGGCGTGCACCGACGAGCGCACCCGGCACTGGCTGGGACGCCTGCCCGACCCGTACGACGACGCGCAGGCGCACGCCTGGCTCGAGCACCAGAGCGAGAACCGCGCGGTCGGACACAGCGTCGAGTGGGCGGTGGTGGACCCCGAGGACGACGTCGCCCTGGCCTCGATCGACGCCTTCGGCATCGTGCCCGACGAGGAGCTCGAGATCGGCTACTGGGCGCATCCCGACGCCCGTGGTCGCGGCGTGACCACGCGGGCGATGGCCGAGGTGATCCGCTACGGCTTCGAGGGGCTCGGCGTGCGCCGGATCAAGGCCGGGGCGGCGGCCGGCAACTCGGCGTCGCGGCGCGTGATCGAGGCGAACGGGCTCACCGCGTGGGGCACCGAGCGGGCCGGCACCGAGGTGCACGGGGGCCGCGCCGACCTCGTCTGGTACGACGTACTGGTCGAGGAGTGGCGAGCCGCGCGCCGCCGGGGCACGGCGGGATGACAGTTGTCGACCCGGGTGTTGGCACAATGTCACAGAGGTACCGACACGAGGGGGACGGGTGAGTCTGCCGAGCACGATGCGGTCGCTGCGCACCCGGCGCATGCTGACCTGGTTCGTGCCTCTCGTCGGCCTGGCCCTCTACCTGATCCTGGTCCCACCGGTGCCCGATTTCGCGGCCCAGGCGACGCGGGCGGCGGTGTACCACCAGCTCGGGCCGTCCACCTGGTGGCCCGGCTGGTACGGCGGCGTCGAGCTGCCGACGTACTCCGTCCTGGCCCCCGGCCTGATGGCCACCATCGGCGTGGCGACCACCGGCGCCGTCGCCTCGGCGATCTGCATGTGGGTGGCCCACCTCCTGCTGCGGGGCGCGGCCCGGCCACGCGCCGCCAGCATCCTGTTCGCGGCCATGGTGCTGATCAACCTCTTCGGCGGTCGGATCACGTTCCTGGTCGGCCTCGCCGCGGCGATGCTGGCCGTGCTGGCCATGGTCACCCGCCACCCGTGGCTGGCCGCCCTCGCCACCGTGGTGAGCGTCCTCGGCAGCCCGCTCGCCGGGCTCTTCACCGGGATCGTGGCGGCCGCCGTCCTGGTGAGCGACCGCCGCCGCCGGCGTGAGGCGCTGTTCGTCGGCGTGACGACCGGCCTGTCCCTGGGCGCCCTCGCGCTGCTGTTCACCAACCCCGGCGTGATGGCCTCGCCACCGCTGCAGATCCTGTTCGCGATCGTGGGCATCGCCCTGGTCGTGGTGGCCTGTCGCCAGCCCACGATCCGAGCCGGCGCGATCATCGTCGCGATCGGGCTGACCGCGTGCCTGGTGATCCCCAACAGCGTGGGCCTCAACCTGACCCGGATGGTGTGGCTGCTCGCGGCGCCGCTGATCGTCGGCTACGGCCACCGTCCCCACAGACTCGTCGTCGTCCTGACCGGGCTCGCCCTCGTGTTCCCCACGGTCGACGTCACCTGGCAGCTCGCGGAGGCCGACTCGCCCTCGGCCTCGGCGTCGTACTACGAGCCGCTGCTGGCCCAGCTGCACCGGCGGCTCGGGACCGGCGACGCCCTCGGTCAGCGGGTCGAGGTCGTCGAGCCGCAGACCAAGGGCGCGTCGCGCTACGTCGCGACCTCGATTCCGGTCGCCCGGGGTTGGGAGCGCCAGGCCGACATGGTCGACAACCCGATCTTCTACCAGGAGGGCGCGCTCGACGCGAGCTCCTACCGCTCGTGGCTCGACCAGCTCGCCGTCGGCTACGTCGCGGTCCCGGCGACCAAGCTCGACTTCGCGTCGGTGGACGAGGCGAAGCTCATCGCGGCCGGGCTGCCGTACCTCCACGAGGTCTGGAGCAACTCCGACTGGAAGCTCTACCGCGTCCAGGACGCTGCCCCCCTGGTCCGCAACGCCCAGGTGATCTCGATGTCGGGCAACCAGCTCCGGATGCAGGTCTCGCGGCGCGGTCTGGTGCCCATCCAGATCCGATGGTCCGACCACCTCGCCGTCCTCGACGGCACCGTGCCCACCTCGCTCGGCGTCCGTGCACACGGCTGCCTGTCGCGGAACGGTCAGTGGATCATGCTGCACGCCCATCGGCCCGGCACGTTCGTCCTGACCTCCGACTTCGACGTGCTCACCCTCAAGCACCAGCGCGGCGGGATCTGCCGGCAGCCGGAGTCCTGACCGCGGTCCTCAGCCGAGCGCGACCGCCGCGCGTCGGTGGACGCGCGCGGAGAGCAGCAGCACACCCAGGCCCAGCAGGGCCAGCCCCGCGCCGACGAGCGACGGTGCGCGATAGCCCCATCCTGCGGCGATGACCAGGCCACCGACCCAGGCCCCCAGGGCGTTGCCGACGTTGAGCGACGAGTGGTTCATCGCGGCGCCGAGCGTCTGCGCCTCCCCCGCCACCGCCATCAGTCGCAGCTGGAGGTTCACGACGAGGACCGACGAGGCCACGGCGACGAGGAACGCCGGGGCCAGGGCCCACCAACCGGCCGGAGCCAGGGCGTCGTACGCGAGCAGCAGGACCGCCATCGCCAGCGACGAGCCCAGCAGCGACCGGAACACCGACCAGTCGGCCAGGGCGCCGGCCACCCAGGTGCCGGCGACCATGCCCAGGCCGAAGGCCAGCAGGAAGACCGGGACGGCTCCGTCGGGCAGACCGCCGACCACCGTGACCACCTTGGCGATGTAGGAGTAGAGCGCGAACATCCCGCCGAAGCCGATCGCCCCCGCCAGCAGCGTCAACCAGGCCTGGGGCTCGGCGAAGAGCCGCAGCTCACGGCGACCGGTGGCCGCAGCGTCGCCCGGTGAGGCCGGGACGAAGGCGGTCACGAGGACCGCGGTGAGCACGGCCAGACCGGCCGCCGCCCAGAACGCCGCGCGCCAGCCGACGTGCTGTCCGAGGAACGTGGCGGCCGGGACGCCGAGCACGTTGGCGACCGAGAGGCCGATCATCACCATCGCCACCGCCCGGCCCTCGCGGCCGCGAGGAGCCAGGGCGGCCGCGACCAGGGAGGCGACCCCGAAGTAGGCGCCGTGCGGGACGCCGTCGAGGAAGCGGGCGAGCAGCAGCAACCCGTAGCTGCCGGCCACCGCGCTGAGGGCGTTCGCCGCGGCGTACGCCGTCATCAGGACCACGAGCAGACCCCGGCGCGGGAGGCGGGCACCGAGGAACGCGAGGACCGGCGCCCCGACGACGACCCCGAGCGCGTACGCCGAGATCAGGTGCCCGGCCGTCGGGATGGACACGTCGACCCCCTCGGCGACCTGTGGCAGCAGACCCATCGCCATGAACTCGGTGGTGCCGATCGCGAAGCCGCCGGTCGCGAGCGCGAGGACCGCGAGCCCGACGTGGGTGCGCGCGGTGGTGTCCGAGGTGGTCGTCGTCATGCTCCCACCAGTGTGCAGGCGATCGCCCCGGTCGCGAACTCCGCGACCGGCCGAGGCCCAGCCGAGGCTCAGCCGAGCGAGGAGATCGCGTCGTTGAAGGTCCGCGACGGACGCATCACCGCGGACGCCAGGGCCGCGTCGGGGCGGTAGTAGCCGCCGAGCTCGACCGGGTGGCCCTGGACCTCGAGCAGCTCGGCGGTGATGGTCTGCTCCTGGTCGGCCAGCCGGGCGGCCAGGTCGGCGAACCTCGCGGCGAGCTCGGGGTCGTCGTCCTGCCGGGCCAGCTCCTGGGCCCAGTACATGGCGAGGTAGAAGTGCGAGCCCCGGTTGTCGATCGAGCCCACCCTGCGTGCGGGCGAGCGGTTCTCCTCGAGGAACGTGCCGGTGGCGCGGTCGAGGGTCTCACCCAGGATCTGGGCGTGGCGGTTGTCGTTGGCCGCGGCGTACTTGGCGAAGGACTCGGCGAGCGCGAGGAACTCGCCGAGGCTGTCCCACCGGAGGTAGTCCTCCTTCAGCAGCTGCTGAACGTGCTTGGGGGCCGAGCCGCCGGCGCCGGTCTCGAACAGTCCGCCGCCCTTGATCAGCGGCACGACGGACAGCATCTTGGCGCTGGTGCCGAGCTCGAGGATGGGGAACAGGTCGGTGAGGTAGTCACGCAGCACGTTGCCCGTGACGGAGATCGTGTCCTCGCCCCGGCGGATGCGCTCGAGGGAGTACGCCGTGGCGAGCTCGGGAGTGAGGATCTCGATGTGCAGCCCGTCGGTGTCGTGGTCGCGCAGGTAGGCGCGCACCTTGGCGATCAGGTTGGCGTCGTGGGCGCGGCTCTCGTCGAGCCAGAAGACCGCCGGGGCGCCGGTCGCCCGGGCCCGCTCGACCGCCAGCCGGACCCAGTCGCGGACCGGCACGTCCTTGGTCTGGCAGGCCCGCCAGATGTCGCCCGCCTCGACGTCGTGCTCGATGAGCACGTCGCCGGCCCGGTCGACCACCCGCACGGTGCCGGCGGTCGGGACCACGAACGTCTTGTCGTGCGACCCGTACTCCTCCGCCGCCTGGGCCATCAGGCCGACGTTGGGGACCGAGCCCATGGTGGTCGGGTCGAAGGCGCCGTGCTTGCGGCAGTCGTCGATGACGGTCTGGTAGACGCCGGCGTACGACGAGTCGGGGATCACCGCGAGGGTGTCCGCCTCCTGCCCGTCGGGTCCCCACATGTGACCGCTGGTGCGGATCATCGCTGGCATGGATGCGTCGACGATGACGTCCGACGGCACGTGGAGGTTGGTGATGCCCCGGTCGGAGTCGACCATGGCGAGCGGCGGGCCGGCGGCGATCGCCGCCTCGAAGGCTTCCTTGATCTGCGGTCCGTTCGCGAGCGCGTCCAGGCCGCCGAGGATGCCGCCGAGGCCGTTGTTGGGGCTGAGTCCCGCGGCGGCGAGCTCGTCGCCGTACGTCGCGAAGACCTCGGGGAAGAACGCCGTGACGACGTGGCCGAAGATGACGGGGTCGGAGACCTTCATCATGGTCGCCTTCAGGTGGACCGAGAAGAGCACGCCGTCGGCCCTCGCCCGCGCGATCGCGTCGGCCAGGAACGCGTGCAGGTGGGCGACCTGCAGGACCGTGCCGTCGACGATCTCACCGGCGAGGACGGGGATCGGGTCCTTGAGCACCGTCACCGTGCCGTCGGCCGACTCGTGCTCGATCCGGAGCGTGTCGTCGGCCTCGATCACCACCGACCTCTCGTTGGCCCTGAAGTCGTGGCGACCCATGGTCGCCACGTTGGTGCGCGAGTCGGGCGTCCACGCGCCCATCGAGTGGGGGTGGGCGCGGGCGTAGCGCTTCACGGAGTCCGCGGCCCGGCGGTCGGAGTTGCCCTCGCGGAGCACGGGGTTGACGGCGCTGCCCTTGACGCGGTCGTAGCGGGCCCGGACGTCGCGCTCCTCGTCGGTCGAGGGGTTGTCCGGGTAGTCCGGCAGGTCGTAGCCCTGCCCCTGCAGCTCGGCGATCGCCGCCTTCAGCTGCGGCATCGACGCGGAGATGTTGGGCAGCTTGATGATGTTCGCCTCGGGCCTCTTGGCCAGCTCGCCGAGCTCGGCCAGCGCGTCGTCGAGCCGCTGGTCGTCGGTGAGCCGCTCGGGGAACTGCGCGATGATCCGGCCGGCCAGCGAGATGTCGCGCGACTCCACCGCCACGCCCGCCTGACCGGCGTACGCCGAGATGACCGGCAGGAACGAGTACGTCGCGAGCAGCGGCGCCTCGTCGGTCAGCGTGTAGATGATGGCGGGCTGGTGCGCGGCGTCGGTCACCTTCACGACGCTAGTTGGGGGCCGCGAGGTCAGGCAAACCGGGGCCGCGCGCCGCTATCGTCGGCCCTGCGCCCGGGCCCGGGTCGTTGTCGACGTGAGGGAGACACGCGATGTCCGACAGCTCCGCAGTGGCGGCACCCGGCCCCGGCCAGAAGCTGACCGCCGAGTTCCTCGGCACGTTCGTCCTGGTGTTCTTCGGTGTCGGCTCGGTGGTGATCCTGGGCGCCTCCGGTCACCAGGTGCTCGACTACACCGGCATCGCGCTGGCCTTCGGCATCGCGGTCATGGTCATGGTCTACGCCGTCGGCCGCATCTCCGGCGGCCACTTCAACCCGGCCGTCTCGATGGGAGCCGCCATCGGCGGACGGGTCTCGTGGAACGAGGCCCTCGCCTACATGGTCACGCAGGTCGTCGGGGCGATCGTCGGCGCGTTCGCGCTCTTCGTCGTCGCGGAGGGCTTCCCGGACTTCACGGCCAAGGGGCGGATGGGCGCCAACGCGTTCGGGTCCGCGGGATCCGGCATCTCCTGGTGGGCGGCCCTGGTGCTCGAGCTGATCCTCACCGCGATCTTCGTCTTCGTCATCCTCGCGGTCACCGACTCGCGCAACGAGCACCCCGCGCTCGCCCCGCTCGCCATCGGCTTCACCCTCGTGGCCGTCCACCTGGTCGCGATCCCGGCCACGGGCACCTCGGTGAACCCCGCTCGCTCCATCGGTCCCGCGCTCTTCGGCGGGAGCGAGGCGTTGCAGCAGGTGTGGCTGTTCATCGTCGCCCCGCTGCTGGGTGGTGGTCTCTCCGGCATCGTCTACCCGCTGCTCTTCGGCCACGCGGACGAGCCCGTTGCCGGGTCCGGGCTGCGCTTCGGGACGCGGCCACCGGGCGCCGTACCCGGGTACGGCGCGCCCGACCAGTTCCAGCAGCAATGGCAACAGGAGGGCACGCCCCCGCAGCACTACGGCGCGGGACAGCCCCCGGCCGCTCCGGCGCCGCCGCCCCCGGCACCACCCGCCGGTCCCGACGACGACGGGCGCACCCAGATCAGGCCGCAGCAGTAGTCCGGGCGTTCGTCAGGGACCGACCATCCGGACCAGCGAGAGGTCCGTCTGCTCGGGCTCCAGCGTCTGCTGTGCCACCATTCCCACGCCGCGGGCGAAGAACGACTGCACGAGCACGCCCGGCGCCCTCCCGCTGAGGTCGCGCGTCATGAGGGTGCCGCGGTAGGTCCGCCGCGGCACCGTCACGACGGAGTCGAGCGAGACCACCGTCGAGCGTCGCTCGACGGCACCTGGCCGGTCGCCGTTGGCATAGCCGTCCCCGACGCGTGGACGGGCCGCGACCAGGAGACCGGCCCGCGCCCCCGCGCGCCCGGCC
>JBAUWD010000151.1:0-11493 GCA_049583575.1 Nocardioides sp. | reverse complement strand
AGACCAATGGCTACATCGCGGCGCACTCGGACCACACGTTCACGATCCGGCCGGCGTGCGAGATCGGTGGCCAGGCGCTGTGTGCGGAGCCCGCGCAGTGCCAGGTGGACGGCCACCAGGGGTGGCTCTACAACGTCTACGAGGACGACAGCCACGACCCGCTGGACTGGCAGGCCTGCCTGACCCACCGGGAGGTCCATCACCTCGGCGGCCTGACGCCGGGCGCGGTCCGGCACGCGTTCCAGCGGCTGAGCTGGCCGGCGTCGACGCTGGTGGTCCAGCCGCCCGGGGGCAGGACGCTCGTCAACTTCGACACGAACTTCTACACGACCAACACGCACCCCACGACCCGGACCGTGACGCTGGTCGGCCAGCGCGTGACGATCGAGGCGACGCCGACCGCGTACACGTGGCATTTCGCTGGCGCCGGGGCCGGGGCCGGTGCCGGGGCTGGGGCCGGTGCCGGGGCCGACCGGACCACGACCGACCCCGGGGCGGCGTATCCCGATCTCCGGGTCACCTACCGCTACCTGCGCGTCGGGACCGTCCACCCGAGCGTCGACACGACGTACTCCGGCCGCTACCGCGTCGGCAACGGCCCCTGGCGCACGATCCGCGCCACCTTGACCATCACCGGCACCGCGGTGGACCTCCGAGTGGTCAGCGCCACCCCGCACCTCGTCGGCTACTGAGCGGGATCACGTCCTTCGGGCATAGCGCACGTCGCCGTTGGCCAGCCGCGACGCGTCCCAGCGACGGTCGTGGGCGCGATGGTGGTGGAACGAGCACAGGAGCAGCCCCTCGGACAGATCGGTGCGTCCGCCGGTGGCCCAGGGCCGACCGGCATGGTGGGCCTCGCACCACGCGGCCGGGATGTCGCAGCCCTGGGCCCGGCAGCGTCGGTCGCGGATCGCCATGGCCTTGCGCTGGGCGGGTGAGAACAGCCGCCGCGACCGGCCGAGATCGAGCACCTCACCCCGGCCACCGAGCACCGCCGGCAGCAGCAAGGCCGAGCACGCCAGTCTGCGGGCCTCGGTCGCGCTGATGCGCCCACCCGTCGACAGGTCCGCCGAGCCGAGCCCCTGCCGGAGCGACTCGACGTCGATGGTGACCACCACGGACGTCGCCGTGCCGCCATGGCTCGGGAGCCCGCTCGAGGGCAGCTGCTCGAGGAGTGAGCAGAACGCGGCCCCGCGACGTCGCGGCAGCGGCAGCAGGTCGACGTCTCCCAGCGGCCGCTCGAGGTGTCGGCGACGAGGCGCCGTGAACGAGTCCAGGTACGCCCGCAGCCGGTCGGCCATCTGCTCCGGCAGCCGAGCCAGCACGTCGGTGACACCGCCGCCGCGCGGCCGGAACACGACCCTCGTCTCGTCACGGCCCCGCTGCTCCTCGGCAGCGAGCAGCCGCTCCTCGTGCCGGTCGGCCACGTCGGGTGCGACGACCTCGAGCACCCGTCGACCCAGCACCCGCAGCTCCCGCGGCCCGAAGTGACCCGCCTCGCCGACCAGGTGGGCCCCGGCCTTCGCCGCGAGCTCGGGATCGAGGTCGTGCGGCAGGTCGTCGAGCGCCGCTGCGATCACGCAGGCCTGAGCGGGGTTGAGCAGCGCCTCGCGGAGCGCCCTACGCACCAGGGGCCAGCGCTTCATCGCCTCTGCCTGCCGTTGCGAGCGCACGCCGTGTGTCGTCCCTGCACGCGACTCACGCGCGAGCCACACGCCGGCCGACCGGGCACCGTCATCGCTCGCCACGTCAGCGGAGGCAGCGAGCAGCTGCATCCGCAGGCCCTCGAGCCGGGACAGCTCCCGATCCACGGACCGCAACGCCCGCGCCTTCTCGTCCGTCGACAGGTACGTCGCATCGAGCTCGGCGACGTCGTCGAGTGCCCGGCCGATCGAGGTCAGGCACCGCAGCAGCGGCGGTCCCTCCAGCGCTGGCCTCCACGTCGACATGACTCCACCCAACCACCCACCACCGACACCCAAGGCGCACGGGAACCCCTTGTCCACAAGGGCTCGGGGCCCGTGACAGACTCCCGGCGTGACCTGGAGCCGCCGACGGAACGCCTGGCCGATCACGGTCGTCGCCGACGCGCTGGTCGTGGTCGTCTTCGCGGCCGTGGGCCGGGCCAACCACCACGAGTCGACGGGCGCGACCGGCGTCTGGCACACGGCGTGGCCGTTCCTCCTCGGTACGGCGCTCGCGCTCGGTCTCACGGCCGTCGTCAAGGGCGACCCGCTGGGCACCCGGGCCGGCATCCGGGTCTGGCTCTGGACCCTGGTCATCGGCATGGTCGTGCGCCACGCCGTCGGCCACGGCACGCCCGTCGCCTTCGTGATCGTGGCACTTCTCGTGCTCGGCGCGCTCTTCTTGGGCTGGAGGCTCGCCCTCGGCTGGCAGCGCTGGCGCTCGCGCTTGCGCATCCTGTCGCGCTGACGGGAGTTCCCGGCGGGGCACAGCCGGGCACGACCGGGCACGACCGGGCGCGACCGGGCACAGACAGGCCCGGCGATGCCGAGCGATCGAGGGCTCAGCGCCAGCCGTTGCGCCGCGCGAGCAGCCTGGCCTCGGTCCGGTGGCACTCCGGGAGACGAGTTCCACGCCAGGAACGCGCCCGCGCGCGCGGCAGAGTCGGATGTGGACGGTCAGCCACGACAAATGTCCGACCTCGGACGGGTCCCCCGGTCGTCAGCGCAGGGCCGGGGCGAGCGTGCGCACCGAGAGGTTCTGCGGGTAGTTGATGCTGGTGGCGTCGCGCGCCGGCTCCGGCTGGACCGGCGAGTGGAAGCGGACCCAGCGTCGGTAGCCGAGGGCCGTCATCGACTGGTAGTCGAAGCGACGCTCGCGCAGACCGCGCTCGACCTCGAGGCTGAGGCCGTCGGCGATCAGCAGCCCGTGCACCGCTCCCGGGCGGGACTCGGCACGCAGCCAGTCGACCGACATGGCGAGCTGGTCGAGCGCCCCGATGCCGACCGCGGTGGTCTTGCTCTCGACGACCAGCCAGTCGTCCGCCGCACCCTTCTCACAGTCGGCCGCGAAGCGCATCAGCAGGTCGGCACGGCGGCCGTCGACGAACATGTGCTGCTGACCGCGCACGCCGTCCATCTCCTCGTTCGCGAGGCGTACGGCGTATCCCATCGCGTGCAGGAGGTCGAGGCGAGCGAGCAACCAGCCCTCGAAGGTGGCCCGGTCGGGCAGGCCCCACACCTGGTACGGCGTCGGCTGACCGTCGGCGGCGGGCTCGTACCTCGCGAGCCACGCGTCGAGGATCGCCAGCGAGCGCTCGGCGTCCGCGTCGTCGATCAGCAGCCGGTCCATGCAGCGTGCCAACAAGCCGAAGCGGCCGATCATCGGATACCGCGCGATCGTCTCGATCGGCAGCATCAGAGTCTCGGCCAGCTCCGGCTCGGTGACATCGACGCTCTCCGGAAGCTGCCACTGCCCGTCCCCGAGCCGTAGCAGCAACCGGTCGAGCACCGGACAGCCGAGCCGTCCGATCACCAACGGCGGCGCGACGACAGAGATGTCATCCGTCAAGCACTCGTCCACGGTCTCGTGTGCGACCGTGCACAGCCTGGACACCCTGTCGTACGAGTCGCCCGTCGCCTTCATGACGGCGTTGATGACCTTGTCGGACTCAGCCATGCGCCACACCCCCCCAGATGTTGAGTCAAGGGTACAAACGGGCGCGACGAACCACCTGACCCTGCCGGGCCACGTGGGTTTCTTTACCGTGCCGGGTCACTCCGCCGAGGGGTGCCGGGCGGGACCAGCTCCACGCCATGTCTACGGGGCCCAACCGGGTCGTGTCCGGCTTTCGCTCGAAACTTTGCCCATCGGGCGCGGCCCCTCAGCCGGTGAAGGTCCGGCAGGGCTGGGAGCGCAGCGACCGGCACGGCGGCGCCTTCGCGGGTACGGCGACGCCCGGCACCGCCGAGAGCACCAGCGACGACGGGTGTCTGCGGTCGGTCGCGATCGTGACCCGCTGCCCGTGGTCGAGCGTCCGGAACGCCCACAGCGGCTTGGCACCACCGGGCGCGTCGAGCGTGACCCGGATCCGGTCGCCGGCCCGGAAGGGCTGGGCGAAGGGCAGGATCTCGATACGGAGCAGGCGGTACTTCCCGTGCGGCATCGGCCGCGCGTCGCGGCGAAGGTCGGTGTGCACCGGCTTGGTCGGCGTCGACCGCTTCGCGATCAGCTTGCGGTGGCTGGCTCGCAGCCACCCGCTGTTCACGTAGACCTCGGTGCCGTTGGGGCGCACGTCGCTGACGGTGGCCTCCAGGTCGACGTCCTTGGTCGCCGACTTCACCCAGACGTCGAGCGAGCCGCTGCCGATGGTGACGAGGTTCCTCTTCAGCGGCGCGCTGACCCAGCCCAGCCCCTTGCCCTTCGGGATCTGCTTCCAGTGGTACTTCGGGTGGGCGTGCCAGATCGCGCTGCTCGAGCCGGTGTAGTCGGTGCGCGGGAGCGCCTTCGGGTCGGCGGAGAACGACCTGGCATGCGTCCTGCCCGCCGGGACCTTCGACGACGAAAGACCGCCGTGCGGCGTGAGGTAGAGCCGGGTCGTCCTCCGGCCGGGGATCGGCCAGGACTTGAACGTGCGCACGAAGCGAGGCAGCGGTGCCCCCGACGGCTGACCCTTGGCTGCGCCCTCCTCGAACTCGATGCGGATCGGTGGCGCCGAGTTGTAATGGTGCTTGGCCTGTTTGAAGGTCATGCCGGAGTAGTCCGGCTGCGGCGGCATGCTCAGCCCCTTCACCCCGGTGAGGCTCGCGGCCAGCTGCGGCCCGACCAGGCTCTTGACCCCCGTCGGGATCCGGTGGGCGACGTAGAAGTCGAGGAAGTCGGCGTACCGCCCGAACTCGCCGAGGCTCAGCGACTCGGTGTGCGAGCCGTTGCTCATGGTCGCGAACAGGCGCGGCGCCGAGGTGAACCGGTGCAGGAAGTCGGGGAAGTGGCCACCGGTCTGCTCGTCCTGCCAGGCGCCGGCGAGGTAGACCGGCACGTTGATCCGGTGCACGAAGCGGCTCGGGTCGATCCGCTGGTAGTAGGTCTTGTTGTAGAACGGGTTGTCCTCGATGGTGCTGACCGGGTCGGGGTTCTGCAGGCGCACGTCCTGGTTGGACGCGCACTCGTCGATCTGTCCCTGCGTCGCGCCGAGAGGGTCGTGCTCCCAGCCCTCGCCGTACGGCGCAGCGTCGTGCGCCCGGTCGGTGGCCCACGACGTCGCGAAGCCGGTGTTGAGGATGCCGCCCGGCCACAGCGTGCCGCGGTAGGTGTCGTCGATCACCGACAGCGGCGAGATCGCGGACAGGTGGGGCGGCTGGGTGCGGGCGACGTAGAGCTGCTCGATGCCTGGGTAGGAGATGCCCACCATGCCGACCTTGTGGAACTTCACCCACGACTGCGCCGCGACGGTCTCGATGGCGTCGTACCCGTCGAGGCTCTGCACCGGCTCGAAGGGCAGGAAGGACCCGCCCGAGCAGCCGGTGCCGCGGATGTTCACGCCGACGTAGGCGTAGCCCAGCGTGTTGAAGATCGTCGGGAACGCCGTCTCCCGGGGGTTGCTCGGGTCGTAGCCGCTGTACTCGACGACCGTCGGGTAGGGGCCGGGCCCGTAGATGCTCGGGTTGGGGAGGACGACGTTGGCCGAGAGCGTCGTGCCGTCGCGGGTCTGGATGAAGTTGAAGCCGTTCTGCAGGGTCTGGCCGCTGTAGAACGACTGGTCTGGCGGCGCCGCGTGGAAGCCGGAGACCTTGGCGGGAGCCGAGGTGTACGCGGGAGCCGGGGCGACCGTGCGCACCGAGTAGCGTCCCGGCTTCAGCATGCGCCACTCGAAGCTGCCCCTGCCGGTGTGGTTCCCGCCGGCGTCGGCGGTGCCCGTGCCCACCACGTCGCCGTGGTGGAGGAGCTCGAGCCGGGTCCCGGTCGCCGCATCCAGCACCTCGAGCTGCTGGTTGCCCGCCCGCACCGTGAACGGTGGCGGCGGGAGCGCCGCGGACGCGGTCTGGGTCACGCTCTGGGTGGCGAGGGCGAGGGCCAGCGCGAGAGCGGCGAGGACGGCGAGCAGGGCTCGCGTGAGCGGCGTACGACGGGCCATGGTCGGATCGTGCCATGCCCCGACGACACGCGCACCCACCCTGGGACACCCGCAGCGGCGCGTCCGGCGGCCGACCCGGGGCCCGGCTCCGGTCAGCAGACCGGTCAACCGGCCCGGTCAGCCGACCCGGTGCCGTCCGACCTCGGTGAAGAAGGCGAGGTGCAGACCGCTCGGCGGCGCCAGGGGCCGATCCGCGTGTGCCGACGCGGGCGCCGGCTCGAGCTGCCACACGGCCTGGTAGTCGGTGTGGTCCCAGATCCAGCCGCGGACCTTCGGGACGACCGAGAAGGCGTAGACGCCGAGCGTGACCACGGTCAGCGGCCACCAGGTGCGCCAGTCGCGGAACAGGTCGCCGGCGCGGCCGGTGAAGACCAGTCGCCGACCACCGACCGTGAGGTGCCGCGCGTTCCACCGCTGCGCCAGCACGAGGGCCAGCGGGAAGCCGAAGCCGAGCGTGACCACGCAGACCAGCGCTGCCAGCACCCGCGTGCCGAGGTAGCCCGCGACGTCGCCGTCGAAGGCGAAGCGTCCGGAGTTGTCAGTCATGTCCGAGATACCCCCGTATCTCCCGAACAGCCCTGCCCGGCAACCTCGTACGGCGGTTCGCGCCCGGGCGAGGGCTGCGGTTCGGTCTCTGTCGTTGTTCCGTCCCCCAGGACAAGAAACACACTCGAAGGGTAGGGAGTCCGGCGTCGCCGCGTGAGGCGTTTCGCACAAACCTTGCCGAACGCGACGCATCCCGACCCCGGACGTGCCGGAGGGGGCACCACCGGATGGTGGCACCCCCTCCGCGCCCGTGACCGGGCGTGGTGCTGACTACATGGAGCTCGACCTACTTGAAGATCGACCTACTTGAAGATCGACCTACTTGAAGATCGACAGGCCCTTCGGCGTACCGACGCCGGAGACCCCGTCGTAGCCGGGCTGTGCGTAGCACTGCGCGCGGTTGTTCAGGACCCTCGCCCCGTGCGCCTTCCATGCACAGTCGACGAGACCGCCCGGACCGTCGTTCGGGTTCGAGCCGGTGAAGCTGCCTCCGTAGATGACGAAGGGAAGGATGCCGTTGCACGACTTCGGCGACTGCGTGTCGCAACCCCCGGTGCCACCGACGCCGACGTCGTACGTGGCCTTCTTCTTGTGCTTGAAGTTGTCGTACAGCGTCTTGGCGGCGAACTTCACACCCTTGTGCGGGCCACCGGCCAGACCCCACAGCCCGGCCACGACCGGCGAGGCCAGCGAGGTGCCACCGAAGGTGGCCCAGCCGTCGGGCTCGCAGGAGCCGCACCAGGCGAAGGTCTCGTAGACGTCGAAGCCGGTGAACTCGTCGGCGATGGCCGCGATGTCGACACCGCTACGGTGCGAGCCGCAGCCCAGCGACTTGTAGCCCTTGACGTGCTTCTGCCACGACGGCGCCTTGAACAGCTTGCTGCACCCGCTCCCCGCGGCACCCGGCCCGAAGCCGAACGTGTTGGCGGCACTGACGCCGTAGATGTCAGCCGGGCCGTTGTCGTTCCAGACGTCCTCACTGGCGCGGCTGCCGTTGGGGTTCAGGTAGAGCGACGTACCGCCGACCGCGACCACGGACTTGAACGAGGCCGGAGTCTGCGACTTCGACATGGACGGGGTGCCGAAGTTGACGTTGTCCCAGCCGTACCAACCGTCGTCGCCAGTGGAGGCGAGGATCGCGACGCCCTTGTGGCTGTACGACTTGGCGTGACCCTTGCCCTCGGGGCCGCCGTAGGAGTTGCTGACGATCTTGGCGCCCTTCTTCACGGCCCGGTCGACCGCCGTGGCGAGGTTGGCGTTCTGGTTGTTGTCGGCCTCGACGAGCAGGATCTTGCAGCGGTGGCAGACCGCGCGCACGCTCTGGACGTCGAGCGTGATCTCACCGGCCCACCCCGGGTCGGGCGCCGGCAGCGGGCTGGCGTGGCCCTGCTGGTTGATCACCTTGAACGACTTCTTGGTCTCCTTGTGGAGCCCGTAGTGCTTGTCGAAGAAGTTGAGGTCCGACTTCACCGAGGGGTTGTCGAACGCGTCGACGATCGCGACCGTCTGCTTCGTCTTGGCGTTCGGCTTGATGCCGTACGCCGCGGCGATCTGCTTGGGCGTGTAGCCCCCGGCCGGGCCGGTGCCGAGCCTCTTGCTCGGGCGGGCGAGTCCATCGGCCCGGAGCTGCGCCGCCTGCTGGTTCGACACCCGACGGGTGACGAGACGGATGGCGTCGCAGGACATGTGCCCGGGCTTGGCGGCCTTGCACAGGTGCTGAGGTTCTTGGACCTTCTGGGTGCCGGCTGCCCCGGCGCTTGTCGGTGTCGCGACCATCGCGACCGTCAGGACGGCTGCGAACCCGAAAGTCGCGAACGCAGTTCCTCGTTTGTGCACAGCACGCATCGATTCCCCTTGTGAGTGAGGCCGGGCGGAGCCCGGCGAGAAGATGACCGACGTGACTCTAACCCCGCAACGGCCTGACGGGAACGCACGAGCGCGCACCTTTCCCGCCGGGAACGCGCGGGACTATCTTGTGGACCGCCGTCGACGATCGGGCGGGCGGGGCTCAGCCGGGGTGGGTCAAGCATGGTGCGCTGCGGGCCGAGAGGGCCGCAGCCGGAGCTGCCGGAGCGTGCGATGAGCCAGGCCCCTGAACGTCCCCCGGTCAACGACGACGACGCCCGGCTCGCCAGTCTGGGCTACCAGCCACAGCTGCACCGCGTGCTCGGGCTGTTCGCCAACTTCTCGGTCGCGTTCACCTACCTCTCGCCCATGGTCGGCATCTACTCGCTGTTCGTGCTCGGGCTCGGCATGGGTGGACCGGCGTACATCTGGCTGAACTTCATCCCGATCATCGGCATGGTGTTCGTCGCCCTCGTCTTCGGTGAGCTCGCCAGCCACTACCCGGTCGCGGGCGCGCTCTACCAGTACTCCAAGTTCTCCGTCGGCCCGGGCTACGGCTGGTTCGTCGGCTGGTTCTACGGTTTCGCCCTGCTGATCACGGTCGCCGCGGTCGACACCGGTGTCGTCTCCTACGTCGCGTCGCTGACCCACAACTGGTTCGGCTGGAACCTCGATCCGACCGACCACAAGACGATCCTGCTGGTGACGCTGGTGCTGCTCCTGATCCAGACGATCCTCAACATCACCGGCGCCCAGGTCATGGGCCGGGTCGCGCAGTTCGGGGTGTACGTCGAGATCGTCGGCACCTTCGGCATCGCGATCATCCTCGCGATCCACGGGTTCCACCACGGGCTCGGCTACCTGTTCAGCACCCAGGGCGCGACACATGCGTCCTCGAACGCGATCGGCCTGGACTTCCACGGCAGCTGGCTCGGCGCCGGCCTGATCGCGGTGCTGGCGCCGGTCTACATCTACTACGGCTTCGAGTCGGCAGGTGACATCTCCGAGGAGACCAGGGACGCCGGACGGCAGGTGCCCCGCGCCATGCGCCTGGCCGTGATCTGGGGCGGCATCGGCTCGCTGGTGCTGACCGCCGCGCTGCTCCTGGCGATCCCGGGCAAGGGCTCCGCCGGTGTCAAGGACGCCTACGGGGGCGGCGTCCCGTTCATCCTCGGTCAGCTGCCGTCCGGGGTGCAGGACTTCCTCCTGCTGATGATCGTCTTCGCGTTCTTCTCCTGCGGAACGTCGATCCAGGGCGCCGGCAGTCGACTCGCGTTCTCCTACGCGCGTGACGAGGCGCTGCCCGCCTCCTCGTGGATCTCGCGCGTCCACTCGCGGTTCGGTACGCCGGTCAACGCGCTGGTCGGTGGGGCCGTCGTCACCTCTTTGTTCGTGCTGCTGGTGTTCGCCTCTCCGGCCACCGACAAGAAGTTCCTCTTCATCACCTACCCCGGGAACGTGAACGCGCTGGCCGCCCTCGTCTCCTTCGGCGTCAGCGGCATCTACCTCTCGTTCCTGCTCACGGTGATCGCGGCGCTGGTCGCGCGCACGCGCGGCTGGGTGCCCGAAGGACGCTTCACCCTCGGGCGCTGGGGGATGACCGTGACCGTGATCGGCGTGGCGTACCTCGGACTGATGCTGCTCAACGTCGTCGCTCCGACGGGCCTCGACTCACCACGGGCGGTGTTCAACCTCGACTGGATCACGCTGGTGGTGATGTTCGTGATCGCCGTCGTCGGCGCGGCGTACTTCTTCGTCGCCCGGCCCGACCGCGGCGTCGGGCACCACCTGCACGACGAGCTGGAGCAGAGCGCAGCCGAGCGTCACAGATGACGGCTGCCCACCGACCCGGGTGGTCCTCGGTGCCGGGTTCGGTGGGGTGGAGCTCGCCGCCACCGTGTCCGAGGAGCTCGGCGACGAGGTCGACGTCGTTCGACCCCGGTCGCAGGGTCGCGCTGCTCGGCGACGACGACGAGCTGCCCTTCGACCTCTACCTCGGGGTGCCCCTCCATCGCGCCCCGGCCGTCGTCGTCGAGTCCGGCATGACCGTCGACGGCTGGGTCCCGGTCGACTCGCTCACCCTCGAGACCCGCTGGCCCGGCGTCTACGCCGTCGGTGACGTGGCGAGCGTCGGCACTCCCAAGGCTGGGGTCTTCGCCGAGCGCCAGGCCTCCGTCGTGGCCGGTGCGATCATCGCCGCCGTCCGCGGATCGGCGTACGACGCGAGCTACGACGGCCGGGGCATCTGCTACGTCGAGTTCGGCCATGACAACGTGGCACTGGTGGATGTCACGTTCGTGAGCGGTCAGGCACCGACCGGCAGCCTCGAGGGCCCGTCCCCCGACCTCGCGGCCGTCGAGGCGGAGTTCGCCTCGAGCCGGGTCGAGCGCTGGTTCGGTCGCGAGCGACGCGGTCCGGGAGGACACTGAGGAGATGGCCGGCAGCATCGGATCCGTGGTCGCCGCCATGCAGGCGCGACTCGACGGGCTCACACCCGAGCAGGAGCACCTTCGCGAGTTCCTCGGCACCTACCAGCGCACCACGATCGCCGTCGGCAAGGCGGTCGACGGCGGGGCGTTCGAGGACCCGGAGTGGGTCGAGCGGTGGGACGTCGCGTTCGCCGAGCTCTACGTGGACGCGCTCGACGCCCACCTCGGCGGCGCCACGCCGTCGCGGCCCTGGCGGCTCGCGTTCGATGCCCCGCCCGACCTGCCGGCGCTGCGGCTGGTGCTGCTGGGCATCAACGCGCACGTCAACTTCGACCTCCCGCAGGCACTGCTCGCGGTGATCAGCGACCACGACTTCGCCGACCACGTGCTGATGGACCGCCGTCGTCGCGACCACGAGCGGATCGACGGAGTGCTGGCCGGCCGGGTGGCGGCCGAGGACGACGAGCTCGCGGCGCGCTCGGCGCGCTCGCTGCTCGACCGGGCGCTGCAACCGCTCAACCGGGTCGCCTCCAAGCGGTTCCTCCGTGAGGCCCGGCTGAAGGTCTGGCACAACAC
>JBAUWD010000150.1:0-2980 GCA_049583575.1 Nocardioides sp. | reverse complement strand
AGGTAGCAGGTGTCCAGCAGGGTGATCCGGATCCCGGCCGCGCGGGCGGCCTCGAGCACGGCGACCCCCATGGCGTTCGGGTCGTCGTACGGCGTGCCGTCGGGCTGGTGGTGGAGATAGTGGAACTCCCCCACCGTGGTGATCCCGGCCGCCAGCATCTCCCGGAAGGTGACGGTGGCGAGAGCGAGGTAGGAGTCGGGGTCGAGCCGCCCGGCCACGTCGTACATCTGCTCGCGCCAGGTCCAGAACGTGCCGCGTCCGCGTTGGGTGCGGCCTCGCAGCGCGCGGTGGAACGCGTGGCTGTGGCAGTTCGCCAGACCCGGGATCGTCAAGCCGGCAAGGGGGATCGCGTCGTCCGAGCGCGTCGACGGAGTGACCGAGGTGAACCGGCCGTTCGCGATCTCGACCGCCACCTCGTCCGCGACGGTGCCGTCGACCCACGCGCGCTCGAGGAGGTACGTCGTGGCCACGCTCACGAGCAGAGCCGCTCGAGGGTGAGCGCCAGCGCGTCGACCCCGGCCAGGCAGTCGGGCATCGAGGCGTGCTCGGCCGGCGAGTGGGAGATCCCGGTCGGGTTGCGCACGAAGAGCATCGCGCTCGAGATGCCCTGCATGGCGAGGATCCCCGCGTCGTGCCCGGCCTGGGTGGCGACCAGCGGCCAGTCCCCGGTCTCGTGGTCTGCCGCGATCCGGTCCGCCAGGGGTACGTCGAAGTCCACGGCACCGGAGACCGACTCGGGTGTGACGGAGATCGTCGTACCGTCGCGCGTGGCCCGCTCGTCCGCCTGCCGCCAGATCGCGTCGATCAGCGCGGTCAGCGCCTGCCGGGACTCGCAGCGGGCGTCGAGCCACGCGGTCACCGCCGACGGCACGGAGTTCGTCGAGTTGGGAGTCGTCTCGACCCGCCCGAAGGTCGCCCGCTGGCCGGCCAGCCGGGCCTGCTTGTTCGCCGCCAGGGCGACCATCGCGTAGGTCACCATCGGGTCCCGCCGGTCCTCCATCCGCGTCGTGCCGGCGTGGTTGGCCTCGCCCGAGATGTCGAACCGGTAGCGGCCGTGCGGCCAGATGCGGCTGCCCACGCCGACCACGGCGTCCCGGTCGACGAGGGCGCGGCCCTGCTCGACGTGCAGCTCCACGAAGCAGCTGATGGCATCGGGACCCAGCCAGGGCTCGGGTTCCTCCTCGTCGAGTCCTGCCTCGGCCATCGCCTCGTCGAGTCGTACGCCGTCCCGGTCGCGCAGCTCGCGAGCGCGAGCCCAGGGAGTCGCCCCGGTCGCCAGCCTCGATCCCAGGCACGCCAGGCCGAAGCGCGAACCCTCCTCCTCGACGAAGACCGAGATCCCGATCGGCCGGGCGGGCCGGAACCCCCGGGACCGCAGGCGGTCCAGTGCCTCCAGCGCGGACACGACCCCCAGCGGCCCGTCGTACGCCCCGCCGTCGAGCACCGAGTCGAGGTGCGACCCGGTCACCACCCCGGGACCGGACCCCGCGTTCCACCAGGCGACCGCGTTGCCGAAGCCGTCGACCTGGAGCCGCAGCCCACGGGCCTCCACCTGCTCGGCGAACCAGGCCATCAGCTCGCGCTCGGCGCTCGCGAAAGGCTGCCGGAAGTACCCGCCCGAAGCGGCCGACCGACCGATCGGCGCGATCTCGGACCACATCTGCTCGAAGTCGTCAGGCACACTGCGCTCCATGGAGTTCCAGGACGTCGTACGCCGCCGCCGCATGATCCGTGACTACGCCGACACCCCGGTCGACCCGGCCGTCGTCGACCGCGCGCTGGGCAACGCGGTCCGCGCGCCGAGCGCCGGCTTCAGCCAGGGCTGGGCCTTCCTCGTGCTCGACCGGCCGGCCGACGTGGCTCGCTTCTGGGAGGCGACGACCTCGCCCGGCGAGCTGCCGGACAGCTGGCTCTCCGGGATGCGGACCGCCCCGGTGGTGGTCGTCCCGTGCTCGAGCAAGGCGGCGTACCTGAGCCGGTACGCCGAGCCGGACAAGGGCTGGACCGACGAGGACGAGGCCCGGTGGCCGGTGCCCTTCTGGCACATGGACGCCGCCATGGCCAGCCTGCTGATCCTCCTGACCGCGGTCGACGAGGGTCTCGGCGCCTGCTTCTTCGGCATCCCGCCCGAGCACGACGCGGACGTGCGCGCGGCGTTCGGCATCCCGCCCGACTTCGACCCGGTCGGTGCGGTCACGCTCGGTCACCGCGCCACTCGGGAGGAGCCGTCCGGCTCGCCGACCGCGCGGAGGCGCAAGCCCATGGCCGACGTCGTACACCGCGGCTCCTGGGGCTGACACGGGTCCAGTCCATCGGTCCGGGATCCCCGGGTCAACGCACCACCCGGGTCAGGTCGTCTCGGATCCGAGAGGGAGACGGTGGGCTGGCGGTGGCGCCGCGACCGTCGGCTGCCGGCCGGCGGCGAGACGGGACCGTCGACCGGTCCCCGGACCCGGCCCCGGGTCACCGTCCCCGCACTCGAGCAGCCCACGTCCGGTGCGAGAATGGAGCATGGGCACCTCGGACACCCCGGGCCGAGCACCGGGTCCCACTGACCGCACACCAGAGCGAGACGAACGCACGGGTCGTGCGGCCGCGGCCCAACGCATGCAACAGAAGGACCAGTGGGTCGACCTCCAGATCCAGCAGGCCATGCAGCGTGGTGAGTTCGACAACCTCCCCGGCGCCGGCAAGCCGATCGAGGGCCTCGGCGCCACGCACGATCCCGACTGGTGGCTGAAGAAGCTGGTCGAGCGCGAGAAGGTCAGCGTCCTGC
Organism: Nocardioides sp.; assembly: GCA_049583575.1. Classification (GTDB taxonomy): domain Bacteria; phylum Actinomycetota; class Actinomycetes; order Propionibacteriales; family Nocardioidaceae; genus Nocardioides. Next base: position 204 of record JBAUWD010000150.1, on the reverse strand, counting down.
CCGCGTCGCTCCAGCTGCGCAAGGACGACGCCGAGCTCGACGCGTTGCTCGACCGGCACACCGCCGAGTCCGAGGTGCGCCGGGAGCTGGAGGACTTCAACGCCCGGGTGCTGCGCGCCCGCTACACACCGGTCGACGGCCCACCACTGGTCACCATGCCGCGCGACGTCGACGCCGAGGTCGACGCCTGGCGCGAGCGCCGGC
>JBAUWD010000149.1:0-7889 GCA_049583575.1 Nocardioides sp. | reverse complement strand
GGAGCACCTCGAGGACGCAGTCGAACAGCTCCGTGGCGCCCAGCTCACCGTCGTACATCATCTGGAAGCCGGTGACCACGGCCAGGGCCCGGTCGACCGCGGCCGGCAGGTCGGCGGCCCGGTCGAGGAGGACGCGCACCGACGCGGGATCGGGGCGTACGGCGGCGAAGGTGAGGTCGTCGGCGTTGACGAGGTGGAGGTCCGCTTCGGGGAGGTCGACCGGCGTCGACGTGCCGGCGGTCTCGACCTCCGTGACCGCGACCAGGGTGACGCCGGGGTCGGACACGTTGTGGGAGGCGATCGTGAGTCGGTGGGGGCGCGGCGGCTCCGAGTCGGGCGACTCGGCGACGATGGCGCCGTCGACCAGGCGCAGGATGTCGGTGCCGGCGCGGTCGAGCCAGGCCACCGTCCAGGCGGACAGGTCGCGCCCAGCGGCCGCACCGACCGCCGACATCAGGTCGTCGAGCACGGTGTTGCCCCAGGCGTGCTCGCGGAAGTAGCTGCGCAGGCCCTCCACGAAGACGTCCTCGCCGACGTAGGCCATCAGCTGCTTGAGCACGCTCGCGCCCTTGGTGTAGGTGATCGCGTCGAAGTTGGCCATCGCCTGCGCGACATCGGGCACCTCGCCTCGGATCGGGTGGGTGGCCGGTGACATGTCCTGGCGGTAGCCGGCCATCTTGCTGCCGGCGAGGAAGGTCGCCCACTCGTCGGTGAACTCGGTACAGCCGGCGCCCGCCCAGTTGGACGCCCACGAGGCGAAGGCCTCGTTCAGCCAGAGGTCGTCCCACCAGCGCATGGTGACGAGGTCGCCGAACCACATGTGGGCCATCTCGTGCAGCAGGATCTGCGCACGGACGGCGCGCTGGCCGTAGGTAGGGGTGCTGCGGTAGAGCACGCTGTCGGTCCAGGTGACCGAGCCCCAGTTCTCCATCGCGCCGCCCATGTTGGGCACGAAGACCTGGTCGTAGCGCTCCTGCGGGAACGGCTGCCCGAACCGCTCGCCGAAGAACGCGAGCCCCCGGTCGGTGAGGTCGAACAGCTCCTCTGCGTCGCGCTCCATGAACTGCTTGAGCGACTGCCGGCAGAAGAGGCCGAGGTCGTAGCCGCCGCGCGCCGAGCGCAGCTCGTGGAACGGCCCGGCGTTCACGACGGTGACGTACGTCGACAGCCGCGGCGTGTCGCCGAACGTCCAGCGCCGACCGCCGTCGCCGAGGTCCTCGATCGTGTCGGGAGCGGAGTTGCTGGTCACCGTCCAGCTCTCGTGGGCGTCGACCACGAAGCCGTGGAGCGCCTTGAGGTCGGGCTGGTCGAAGCAGGCGAACGCGAAGCGCGCCATGTCGGGCTCGAAGGTCGACCAGACGTAGACGAGCTTGTCGTTGGGGTCGACGGTCTTCAGGATCGCGTTGCCGCTGCTGGTGTCGGACTGGGTGGAGCTGACGACGAGGACGTTGTCGGCGCGGAGACCGGGCAGCGGGATGCGGCCGCGCTCGGCCGTCGCGGGGTCCAGCTCGTGCCCGTTGAGCGTGATGGACGAGGGTGTGCCGACGCAGTCCACGAAGGTCTCGGCACCGGGCTCCTTGCAGGCGAACGAGATCGTCGACGTGGCTGCCCACAGGTCTCCCTCGTAGAGGCCGCGCAGGTCGATGGCCACGTCGTACCGGTCGACCGAGACCAGGTCGGACCGCCGGGCCGCTTCTTCTCGGGTCAGGCTCGCCACATCGCTCATCCGGCCACCGTAGCCCTCACGCGGGAGCGGTGACATCTCGGGACGACAACGGTTCCTCGACGGTGCGGAGCGGCTCCGCAAGGGCGTCCAAGGGGTGAAGGTCCTTGACTCCTGGGCCTTTGCCGACCAGCCTGACCACAGGCCGCTCTGGCCGCTTCTCGCCTTCGGAAGGAATCTCCACATGCTCCTCAAGCGCTCTTTGGGGCTGATCAGCGCACTCGCCCTGGCCGGCACGATGGCGGCCTGCGGCTCGAGCAACTCCTCGACGGCCACCGGCGGGGGTGGCCCGGCCAAGATCGGAGACTGCACGGTCACGAGCAAGGCGAACAGCATCAAGGTGACCCCGGTGAAGGCCGGCACGCTCACGGTGGAGACGACCCTTCCGGCCCAGGGTTGGTGGAACGGAACGACTCCGCAGTCCATCAAGAGCGGCTACGAGTACTGCATGGCCGCCAACCTGGCGCACGCCGCCGGTCTGTCGTCGGTGACCGTGAAGAACGTGTCGTTCGCGCAGCTGGTCGCCGGCCACACGACCGACTTCGACATCGCGCTTGCGGAGATCTCCATCACCCCGGAGCGCGCGAAGGTCGTGGACTTCTCCAAGCCGTACTTCGACTCCAACATCGGCGTGCTCGTGAAGTCCACGTCGGACGTCTCCGAGAGCAACATCAAGACCAAGAAGCTCGCGGCCTACTCCGGCACGACCTCGGTGGACTTCCTCAAGAACGACATGGGCGTGAACCCCACGATCTTCCCGAACAGCCAGACGCTCTACCAGGGCGTGATCTCGGGGCAGGTCGATGCCGCGTTCCTCGACACCGCCATCGTGCTGGCCGAGGCGAAGGCCTCCAAGGGGACACTCAAGGTGGTCGGGCAGTACAGCACCGGCGAGAAGTACGGCGCGATCTACCCCAAGGGCTCGGCCAACGAGGACGCCCTGAACCAGGGGATCTCCGACCTGCAGAGCCAGGGCATCCTGGACCAGCTCTCGAAGGACTACCTCGGCCCGGCCTTCGGTGGCGACCCCTCGGCCGTGCCCGTCTGGACCATCCAGTGACGGCGGCATGACCCCCGAGCGACGTAGCCTCCGATGACCATCGGTCTCGTCAGCGAGGAGATCCAGCCGTCTCCCGTCCCGAGCCAGCCGCGGCGGGTGACGGCGCTGGCCGCCATCGCCATCCTGGTGTCGCTCGTCGGGACGGCGCTGCTGGTCATCGCCGGCATGTGGCTCCGTGACTACAACCACGGGGGCCCGGTCTCCACCATCGTCGCGGTGCTGCTCGCGCTCGCCAGTCTCTACCCGTGGCGGTACATCGTGGCCGCCTTCGCCGCCGACCGGCAGCGCGGCACCCTGCTTGCCGCCGGCGGGCTGGTGGAGGCACGCCGGGTGGCGGCCAGAGGTCGCGAAGAGGCATCGATCGCGATGGGGTGGGCCGCCTCCGCGATCCTGGTCGCCCTGCTGCTGCTGTTCGCGCTGACGAGTCACGGAGCGGTCGCCGAGACCTTCTTCCAGCTCGACAAGATCCGGCAGTCGTGGAAGGAGATCGTCAAGGGTTTCTGGATCAACATCTGGGTGGCCTGTGTCGCCGAGATCCTGGTGCTCGTCCTCGGGCTCCTGGTGGCGATCGTCCGGATGCTCCCGGGGCGGGCCGGTGCGCCGTTGCGGTTCCTGGCGACCGTCTACGCCGACGCGTTCCGCGCCATCCCCGCGATCATCGTGATCTTCCTGGTCGTGTTCGGGATCATCGGATCCCAGATCCCGGGCCTCAGCAAGCTCTCGCCCACGTGGCTGGGTCTGTTCGCCCTGACCCTGACCTACACGGCGTACGTGTCCGAGGTGTACCGCGCAGGACTCTCGTCGATCCACCCCTCCCAGGCGGCCGCGGCCCGGTCGCTGGGTCTGAGCTACTCCCAGACCCTGCGGACGGTGCTCGTGCCGCAGGCGGTCCGCCGGGTCGTCCCACCGCTGCTGAACGACTTCATCGGCCTCCAGAAGGACACCGCCCTGCTGTCCATCGCCGGCATCAGTGAGGCGTTCCAGGTCTCGACCTACTGGCAGTCGTTCACCTTCAGCATGTCGCCGGTGATCGTGCCCGCGATCCTGTTCATCATCATCACGATCCCCCAGGCGCGGTTCGTGGACTACCTGATCAACCGCGACGCGCGACGAAGGGCGGGTGGTCGCTGATGGCCTTCGTGGAGATCGACGAGGTCCACAAGTCCTTCGGGCACAACGAGGTGCTCAAGGGCGTCTCGCTGGACGTCGAGCGGCACGAGGTGGTCTGCCTGATCGGCGCCTCCGGCTCCGGCAAGTCGACGCTGCTGCGCTGCGTGAACGCGCTGGAGGAGATCAACTCGGGCGAGATCCGGATCGACGGCGACTGCGTCACCGGCGCGGGCGTGGACCTCAACGCCCTGCGCCGTGACGTCGGCATCGTGTTCCAGAGCTACAACCTGTTCCCGCACATGTCCGTGATGGAGAACGTGATGCTCGCACCGACGAGGGTCGGCGGCCTCTCCAAGGACGAGGCACGAGAACGGGGGATGAAGCTCCTCGAGTCGGTCGGCATGGCCGAGAAGGCGACGGCGTACCCCGACAGCCTGTCCGGCGGTCAGCAGCAGCGGGTCGCGATCGTGCGGGCGCTGGCGATGGAGCCACGCGTGATGCTGCTCGACGAGATCACCGCCGCCCTCGACCCCGAGCTCGTCGGCGACGTGCTGGAGATCGTCCGGGAGCTCGCCCACGAGGGTCTCACGATGCTGCTCGCCACCCACGAGATGGGCTTCGCCAAGGAGGTCGCCAGCCAGGTGTGCTTCCTGGACGCCGGCCAGATCCTGGAGCACGGCTCGGCCGAGCAGATCTTCGAGGAGCCCCGCGAGGAGCGCACCCAGCAGTTCCTGAGCCGGGTCGTGAAGTCGGGCCGCCTGTAGCCTCCGGAGCGTGCCTTCCGAGCTCACCGACAGCCCCGAGTCCTGGCCGGTCACGGCCTCCCGCGACCTCTACCGCGCCGGGTGGGTGATGGCCCTGCGCGAGGACGAGATCACCGCACCGGGCTCGCCGGAGCGCTTCACGAGGTGGGTGCTCGAGCACCCGGGCGCCGTGATCGTGCTCGCCGTCGACGACCGGAGCCGCGCCTTCTGCCTCCGGCAGTACCGCCACCCGGTCCGTCGACGCTTCGTCGAGCTGCCGGCCGGGCTCCTCGACGTGGACGGCGAGGACCCGCTGAGGACGGCGCGCCGGGAGCTGCGCGAGGAGGCGCAGCTCGAGGCGGACGACTGGACGCTGCTGGCCACCACCTGGTCCAGCCCGGGCATCAGCAACGAGGTGATGTACCTGTTCCTGGCCCGCGGCGTGCGTACGGTCGACCACGACTTCGTGGCCACCCACGAGGAGGCCGACATGACCAGCGAGTGGGTGCCCTTCGCCGACCTGGTCGACGCCGTGGTGGAGGGGCGGCTCGGCGACGGACCGCTCGTGCAGACGGTGCTGCTCGCCCACGCTCGCGGCCTGGTCGCATGACCGGCATCGAGGCCCTGCTGGCCGCCCATCCGGTGGTCGACGGCCACAACGACCTGCTCTGGGAGCTCCGCGAGCTCGTCGGCTACGACTTCGAGCAGTACGACGTGGGGCAGCCCCAGACGCACACCCACACGGACCTGCCGCGACTGCGAGCTGGGGGAGTGGGCGCGCAGTTCTGGTCGGTGTTCGTGCCGACCAGCGAGGGGGAGCGGGTCGTCACCACCACTCTCGAGCAGATCGACGCGGCCCACGCCATGATCCGACGGTACGACGACCAGCTCGCCCTGGCCACGACCGCCGACGACGTCGAGGCGGCCTGGGCCACCGGCCGGATCGCCTGCCTGATGGGGGCCGAGGGCGGCCACCAGATCGCCGGCTCGCTCGCGGTGCTGCGGATGTACCACCGCCTCGGTGTGCGCTACCTGACCCTGACCCACAACGACAACGTGCCGTGGGCGGACTCCGCCACCGACGTCCCGGTGCTCGGCGGTCTGACCGACGTCGGGCGCGAGGTCGTCCGCGAGATGAACCGCATCGGCATGCTCGTCGACCTCTCGCACGTCACCGCGGACGTGATGCGCGACGCCCTCGACACCACGCAGGCGCCGGTGATCTTCTCCCACTCGTCGGCGTACGCCGTGACCGACCACCCGCGCAACGTGCCGGACGACGTGCTGGCCGGGCTCGCCGGCAACGGCGGGACCTGCCTGGTGACCTTCGTCCCGCGCTTCGTGAACCAGGCGGTCCGCGACTGGTCGCTGGAGGCCGAGCGGCGTGCGGTCGCGCAGGGCGTCGACCCGCGTGACATTCCGGCGCTGCTTGCCGTCGAGGCGGACTACCGGGAGGAGGTGCCCTGCCCACCGGCGACGCTGGACGACGTGGTCGCGCACCTCGAGCACGTCCGCGAGGTGGCAGGCATCGACCACATCGGGCTGGGCGGGGACTACGACGGGGTCGACCGGCTGCCGGAAGGGCTGGAGGACGTGTCGTCGTACCCCCGGCTGCTGGATGCCCTGCGCGCACACCACTGGTCGGACGACGACCTCGCCCGGCTGGCGTGCCGCAACGTCCTGCGCACCATGCGCGCCGCGGAGGACGTGGCCCGAGACGGGTGACCATCCAGGGGAGGTGGAGGGGGTCACGACTCGGTATGGTCGTAGCGGCCCACACGGACGTGGGCCACCGAGCAAGGAGTGTGGCCCGTGAAGGTCGGTGTCCCCAAGGAAGTCAAGAACCACGAGTACCGCGTGGCCATCACGCCGATCGGTGTGCACGAGCTGACCGCACACGGGCACGAGGTCTTCGTCGAGAAGAACGCCGGCGTCGGCTCCCAGATCGACGACGGCGAGTACGTCGCGGCCGGAGCCAAGATCCTCGACGGAGCCGACGAGGTCTGGGGCAACGCCGACATGGTGCTGAAGGTCAAGGAGCCCATCGCCGAGGAGTATCACCGGATGCGTGAGGGGCTCACCCTCTTCACCTACCTGCACCTCGCCGCCGACCAGCCCCTCACCGAGGAGCTCCTCACGCGCAAGGTGACCGGCATCGCCTACGAGACCGTGCAGCTGCCCTCGGGCGGGCTGCCGCTGCTCTACCCGATGTCCGAGGTCGCGGGCTGTCTCGCCCCCCAGGTGGGTGCCTACTCCATGCTCAAGGCCCAGGGCGGCCGCGGCGTGCTGATGGGCGGCGTCGGCGGGGTCGCCAACGCGAAGGTCGTGATCATCGGTGCCGGCGTCTCCGGCCAGAACGCCGCCAACATCGCCCTCGGCATGGGTGCCGACGTGACCCTCCTCGACACCGACCTCGACAAGCTGCGGATGTCCTTCTGGCGCTACAACAACCGCGTCCACGGACTGGCGTCGTCACAGCTGGCGATCCAGCAGCAGGTGCGTGCGGCCGACATGGTGATCGGGGCCGTGCTCATCCCGGGGGCCAGGGCGCCCAAGCTGGTCACCAACGAGCTCGTGTCCCAGATGAAGCCCGGCTCGGTGCTCGTCGACATCGCCGTCGACCAGGGCGGCTGCTTCGAGGACACCCACCCGACGACCCACGCGGACCCGACGTTCGAGGTCCACCAGTCGATCTTCTACTGCGTCGCCAACATGCCCGGCGCCGTGCCCAACACGTCGACGTACGCACTGACCAACGCCACGCTGCCGTACGCCGTGGCCCTCGCCGACAAGGGCTGGGCGCAGGCCTGCCGTGCCGACCACAGCCTCGCGCTCGGTCTCAACACCTACGGCGGTCAGCTCACCAACGGACCGGTCGGTGAGGCGGTCGGCATCGACGCCGTCGCGGTGGACGAGGTGCTGGCTGGGCTTGGCTGAGCCCCGGGCCGCGCTGCGCACCTACCTCGACCACCTGGCGGTCGAGCGCGGGCTCGCCGCGAACACGCTGTCGTCGTACCGGCGCGACCTGCGGCGCTACGTCGCGTTCCTCGAGGCGACCGGTGTCGACGACCTCGACACCGTGACGGAGCCCACCGTCGCGTCCTTCCTGATCGGTCTGAGAGAAGGGGACGGCGAGCACCCGCCGCTGTCGGCGACGTCCGCCGGGCGCACCGTGGTCGCCGTCCGCGGCTTCCACCGCTTCTGCGTCGCCGACGGCCTGGCGACCGCAGACCCCGCGGCCTCGGTCCGTCCG
>JBAUWD010000148.1:0-7013 GCA_049583575.1 Nocardioides sp. | reverse complement strand
GCGCCCGGCTGGGTGCCCACGCCTCCCACCAGTCGCACGAGGTCGGCTCGCGCCAGGAGCTGGACGACGCGTACGCCGCCGCCGCCGCGTCGTACCCCGACGAGGTGCCGGTGCCCGAGGAGTGGGGCGGCTTCCGCGTCGTACCGGAGGCCGTGGAGTTCTGGCAGGGCCGGCCCGGCCGGATGCACGACCGCCTCGTCTATCGGCGTGCCGGCGAATCCTGGTCGGTCCACCGCCTCGCTCCGTGAGGGATCGGTGGGCCCACCCCCGCGGTGGCCCTACGGTGGTGGGGTGAGACGCATGCGTACGGTCCCCCTCATCGCGCTGACGGCGGTCCTCGCGGCCGGTTCGACGGCGTACGCCGCGCACCCGGGGTCGCAGCACACGGCGGCCCGAGCCCGCGGGGTGAAGCACGTCCCCGTCCCGGCGGCGGGCCGGGCCGTCGACACCAGCCACCCCGACCACGTGGTCGGACACGGGACCCCGGCGAGCTGTACGGGCGACAAGGTCGTGAAGGCCGTGGCCCAGGGCGGGGTGATCACCTTCGACTGCGGCGCCGCCCCGGTCGTGATCCGGATGCACCACACCGCCAAGGTCGTCAACGGGCACGGCAGGAAGGTGACCCACCGGGTCGTGCTCGACGGCGGGGGTCTGGTCACCCTCGACGGGGGCGGGCGACGCCGGATCCTGTACCAGGACACCTGCGACCCCCGGCAGGTCTGGACCACCGACCACTGCGACGACCAGGCCTTCCCGCGTCTCGTCGTGCAGCACCTCACCCTGGCGCACGGCAACTCCACCGGGAACCACTACGAGGGTGGCGGTGGCGGTGCCGTCTTCGACCGCGGCGGGCAGCTGAAGATCGTCGACTCACGGTTCGTCGGCAACCGCTGCGACCGCACCGGCCCCGATCTCGGCGGCGCCGCCGTGCGCGCGCTCTCGCAGTTCCACGGCCGTCCGGTGTACGTCGTGGGCAGCACCTTCCGCTGGGGTCGCTGCAGCAACGGCTCGGGGCTGAGCAGCATCGGCGTCTCGTGGACGGTGCTCAACAGCAGGTTCGCGCACAACCGGGCCACCGGACACGGCGCCAACCCGCAGCCGGCCGGCTCGCCGGGAGGCGGGTCGGGCGGGGCGATCTACACCGACGGCAACCGGTACGTCGTACGCATCGGCGGGACGCTGATGCGGCACAACCACGCCAACGAGGGCGGGGGAGGGATCTTCTACGTGAGCAACGACCGCTCCGGCACGCTGCACATCCACTGGTCGACGCTGACCCACAACGTGAGCGAGAAGTTCCAGACCCGCCCGGGCATCTACTACCTCGGCCACGGCCCGATCGACGTACGGCACTCGGTCATCCGCTGACCTTTGGGGGGATAGTCCATGACGAGATGGTCGTGATCTGGGCCGAATTCCAGCCATCTCGTCATGGAGTATCCCAACAATTCGCTTGTGAGTGAGTGATCACTCAGTTATCGTCGCCGGGTGACTCCACGTGCCCGTCCGATGGCGCCCGAGGACCGCCGGCAGGCGATCGTCGAGGCGCTGATCCCACTCCTGGTCGAGCGCGGCAGCGACGTCACCACCAAGGAGGTGGCCCGGGCGGCCGGCATCGCCGAGGGCACGATCTTCCGGGTCTTCCCCGACAAGCGCAGCCTGTTCCTCGCCGCGGCCGAGGAGGCCGTCAACCCGGCGGGCGGCGAGGAGGCCTTCGACGCGGTCCTCGCCGACATCACCGACCTGCGGGAGGGTGTCCTCGTCGTCACCCACCGCATCGTCGACCGGATGCGCCTGACCATGTCGGTGATGATGGCGGTGCGGCCCCTGCTGATCGCGGCCTTCCACGACGAGAAGGCGGCCGGCGGGAAGTCGCAGTTCGGGCCGCCCGCCTTCGTCGTCAAGGCGCAGGATGACCTGCACCGACGACTCACCCGGCTCTTCGAGCCGCACGCCGACGCGCTGTCGGTCGACCCCGACACCGCCGCCATCGCCCTGCGCGGCCTGATCTTCGGTACCCATCGCCCCGAGCTGGGCATGACGCCCGCGCTCACCCCGGACCAGATCGCCGACCTCCTGCTCGGCGGCGTCCTCGCTCGAAAGGCCCACTGAATGCTGCTCCGCCTCGTCCGTAGGTTTCTCGCGGCCTATCGCCGACCGCTGGCCGTCGTGTTCGTCCTGCAGTTCATCGGCACCGTCGCTGCGCTGACCCTCCCCAGCCTCAACGCCGACATCATCGACAACGGTGTCGTCACCGGCGACACGGGCTACATCGTCCGGATCGGCGCGGTGATGCTCGGCGTCGCGTTCCTCCAGATCAGCTGCTCGGTCGGCGCCGTCTGGTTCGGCGCGCGTACGGCGATGGGGTTCGGCCGCGACGTCCGCGCCGCGATCTTCCACCGGGTCGGGACGTTCTCCCAGCGCGAGGTGCAGGACTTCGGGGCGCCCAGCCTGATCACCCGCGAGACCAACGACGTGCAGCAGGTGCAGATGCTGGTCCTGCTGTCGTGCACGCTGATGGTGATGGCACCGATCATGATGGTCGGTGGCGTGATCATGGCGGTCCGCGAGGACCTCGGCCTGTCCTGGCTGATCGCGGTCACGGTGCCGGTCCTCGCCCTGGCGCTGGCCCTCATCATCTCCCGGATGGTGCCGAGCTTCCGGGTGATGCAGACCAAGATCGACGAGGTCAACCGGCTCCTGCGCGAGCAGATCACCGGCGTGCGCGTCGTCCGCGCCTTCGTCCGCGAGCCGCTCGAGACCGAGCGCTTCGCCGGCGCGAACCGTGACCTCACCGCCGTCGCCATCCGGGCCGGTCGCTGGCAGGCGGCGATGTTCCCCACGGTGATGGTGGTCGCCAACGTCGCGTCGGTGGCGGTCCTGTGGTTCGGAGGTCACCGGGTCGAGTCGGGCGACATGCAGGTGGGTGCGCTGACGGCGTACCTCGCCTATCTCATGCAGATCGTGATGTCGGTGATGATGGGCACCTTCATGATGATGATGATCCCGCGCTCGGCGGTCTGCGCCGACCGGATCATGGGAGTGCTCGACACCGACACCTCGGTCGCCCGTCCCGACGACCCCGTCACGGTCCTGACCGAGCACGGCACGCTCGAGCTCGAGTCCGTCGAGTTCAGCTACCCCGGGGCCGACGCACCCGTCCTCCACGACCTGTCCTTCTCGGCACACCCCGGTCAGACGGTGGCCGTGATCGGCTCGACCGGTGCGGGCAAGAGCACCCTGGTCAACCTGGTGCCCCGGCTGTTCGACGTCACCGGCGGCAGCCTGCGGATCGACGGCGTCGACGTACGCAGGCTGGACCCAGACCTGCTCTGGTCGACGATCGGTCTGGTGCCGCAACGCGCGTACCTCTTCAGCGGCACCGTGCGGTCGAACCTGCTGCACGGCAAGCCGGAGGCGACGGACGACGAGCTGTGGCACGCGCTCCAGATCGCCCAGGCGGACGACTTCGTGCGGGCGATGCCCGAGGGCCTGGACTCGCCGATCACGCAGGGCGGCACCAACGTCAGCGGTGGTCAGCGACAGCGCCTCGCGATCGCGCGCGCCGTGATCCGCCGTCCCGAGATCTACCTGTTCGACGACTCGTTCTCGGCTCTCGACCTGGCCACGGACGCCCGGCTGCGCGCAGCGCTGCGTCCGGTCACCCGGGACGCCACCGTCCTGATCGTGGCCCAGCGCGTCTCCACGATCCGCGACGCCGACCTGATCCTGGTGATGGAGGACGGCGTGGTGGTGGGTCGCGGCACCCACCACGAGCTGCTCGTGAGCTCGCCGACGTACCAGGAGATCGTCGCGTCCCAGCTCAGCGCGGAGGAGGCCGCATGAGCGAGAGGTCGGTCGGGAAGCTCAAGGAGACCGAGCGGGTCCAGGCCGGGCCCGGCCCCGGGCGTGGTCCGTTCGGTGGTGGCATGGTCGGCCAGAAGGCCAACGACTTCAAGCCGTCGGCCAAGCGACTGGTGCGCCGGATGGCCCCCGAGAGGAACAAGGCTCTCGGCGTGCTCGGCCTGGCCGTGCTGAGCGTCGGCCTGATGTCGCTCGGTCCCCGCATCCTGGGCCGCGCCACCGACCTGATCTTCGCCGGGCTGATGGGCAAGCAGCTCGGCGCCAGGGGGGTGCCCGCCGGCACACCGAAGCAGCAGGTCGTCGCCGGCCTCCAGGCCCGCGGTGACGACAAGCAGGCCTCGATGATCGCCTCGATGAAGGACTTCGTCGTGGGTCAGGGCGTCGACTTCACCGCGGTCGGGCACGTGCTGCTGCTGGTCCTCAGCGTGTACGTCGCAGCGTCGATCCTGTCGTGGCTCCAGGGCTACCTGCTCAACGACGTGGTGCAGGGGACGGTCCTGCGGATGCGCTCCGACGTGGAGGACAAGGTCAACGCGCTGCCGCTGAGCTACTTCGACCGCCAGCCCCGGGGCGAGCTGCTGAGCCGGGTGACCAACGACATCGACAACATCAGCCAGACGCTGCAGCAGACGATGAGCCAGCTGCTGACCTCGCTGCTGACCGTGGTCTTCGTGGTGATCCTGATGTTCTCGATCTCCTGGGAGCTGGCGCTGGTGGCGCTCGTCACCGTGCCGATCACGATGGTGGTCACCGGTGCGGTCATGAAGCGCAGCCAGGGCATGTTCATCGACCAGTGGCGACGTACCGGCCGGCTCAACGCGCACATCGAGGAGACCTTCTCCGGACACGCGCTGGTCAAGGTGTTCGGTCGTCAGGAGGAGGTCGAGCGGACCTTCGCCGAGGAGAACGACAAGCTCTTCGAGGCGTCGTTCGGGGCCCAGTTCGTGAGCGGGCTGATCATGCCGACGATGATGTTCATCGGCAACCTGAACTACGTCGTGATCGCCGTCCTCGGCGGCCTCAAGGTCGCCAACGGCTCGATCTCCCTGGGCGACGTGCAGGCGTTCATCCAGTACTCCCGGCAGTTCACCCAGCCGCTGACCCAGGTGGCCTCGATGACCAACCTCCTGCAGTCCGGTGTCGCGAGCGCCGAGCGGGTCTTCGAGCTCCTCGACGCACCCGAGCAGGAGCCCGACACGACCGGGGCTGCGGCCGCACCGGGTGAGCGGCACGGCGAGGTGCGCTTCGAGCACGTGTCGTTCTCCTACGACCCCGAGCAGCCCCTGATCGACGACCTCTCGCTGGTGGCCAGCCCGGGCCAGACGGTCGCCATCGTCGGACCGACCGGCGCGGGGAAGACCACCCTGGTCAACCTCGTGATGCGCTTCTACGACGTCACCGCCGGCCGGATCACGCTCGACGGTGTCGACATCGCGTCCATGCCGCGGGCCGACCTGCGCGACCAGATCGGCATGGTTCTCCAGGACACCTGGCTGTTCGAGGGCACCATCCGCGACAACATCGCCTACGGGCGACCCGGTGCCACCGACGACGAGATCCTCGAGGCCGCGCGCGCGACGTACGTCGACCGCTTCGTGCACTCGCTGCCCGACGGCTACGACACGCGGATCGACGAGGAGGGCAGCAACCTGTCCGCGGGCGAGCGGCAGCTGGTGACCATCGCCCGCGCGTTCCTGTCGAACCCGGAGCTGCTGATCCTCGACGAGGCGACGTCGTCGGTCGACACCCGCACCGAGCTGCTCCTGCAGCACGCCATGACGGCTCTGCGGACCGACCGGACGTCGTTCGTGATCGCCCACCGGCTCTCGACGATCCGCGACGCCGACCTGATCCTGGTGATGGAGGACGGCGAGATCGTCGAGCAGGGCAGCCACGAGTCGCTGCTCGAGGCCGAGGGCGCCTACGCCCGGCTGTACAACGCGCAGTTCGTCGCGCCCGCGGAGGACGCCGCCTGACCGGTCGGAGCCTGTGGTGCAGCCACTGCATCGCGGGCTCCCCGGTGGCCCCTCCACAGGCGCTGGTCCGTCTCTCACCGGGCGTGTACGTCGACCACACCGGTGGGCTGAGCTGGGTGCAGTCGACGTGGGCAGCGGTGATGCAGTGCTGGCCCGCCGCCCTGATGCATGACACGACGTGGCGAAGGACCCCGGTCGTGCACGTGGCGGTGGCAATTTCGCTTGGCTGAGTCGAGGCGGCGGGATACGGTCGTCGCACACGGGAAAGGAGGTGGTCCGGAGTTGAATACTTTCAGGACGCGTGAGGTGGCTGCGGTCTAGCAGCAACCGGCCAGCCCGAAGTGTTGCTGGCAATCCAAACGCAGACACCCGACCCGCAGGTGATCCGGTCCTACGTCCGGACAGGAGGGGTCCCGGAGAGCCTCCGAGACCACACCTGCGGGTCGTCTGCATCTCGGCGCACGCCGCCGGCGCGACGCGCGGCGTGAGACCTTCCCGATCGGGCCCGGTTGCCCCATGCTGGCCCCGGGGGTGCGCGCTGTTCGTCCGCGAACGGCCCGGTGGGCGACCACCCAGCGCGTCGACGACGAGGTGAACATGGACGAGAAGGTGACTCCGGATGCCCCGCGCTGAGCAGCTCGGCCGGCTCGAGGAGGAGGTCGGCGTCCTGATCCGCAGGGTCAGGCGGGTGATCGGTGAACGGGCCCAGACCGTGCACGAGGACCTGCAGCCCGCGGCGTACCTGATGCTGAACTTCCTGGTGACGTCGGGCCCGCAGCGCTCGTCGGTGCTGTCGGAGCGGTTCGGGGTCGACAAGGGTGCCATCAGCCGTCAGGTGCAGCACCTGGTCGACCTCGGGCTCCTCGACCGTGAGCCCGACCCGCAGGACGGCCGTGCGGTGCTGGTCTCCGCCAGCGGCGAGGCGGTGGTCCGCATGGAGGCGATCGCCCGCGAACGCCGCAAGTGGCTCGACGAGCGTCTCGACGGGTGGTCCGAGGACGACCTGCGCGAGTTCGTCGTCGGGCTCTCCCGCTACAACGCCGCTCTGGAGTGACCGGGTCAGACCAGCCAGACCGCCGTGTCCGGCGGCAGCAGGCCCCGCTCGAGCGGACCGCTCGCGACCACGACGTCGCCGGGCGGCAGCCGCACCGGGCGACTGCCGCAGTTGCAGAC